>JAOTUO010000161.1 GCA_029863845.1 Myxococcales bacterium | reverse complement strand
CGATCCGCTGGGCGCGGCCTTCAACGCGCTGACGCTGGAGGCGCGGCGCGACTCGTACCTGGGCGCCCGGGCCCGGAGTAGCTCGACCGTGCCCGATCTGGAGCTGGAGCTCCGCGTGCTGCTTCAGCTGGGCGCAAGCGGGGAGGTTCCTGCCTGACTGCCGAACTCACAGAATCGACCGGGTTGCCGCGTGCTGGAGCGCGAGCGCGCGCGGTCTTTGCTCCACCGATAGAGACCGCCCGGGCTATACTACGCTCCGAGTAGCGGGCGGGCCGTCCTGACGACGCGCAATCTCGGCTGTGATTTCGATCCTCGGGTCGGGAGCGGAAGAGGTGTGAGCCGCTGATGCTCGAAGTCCGGAATCGAACACCCTACCAAGTCGCCATCGTCCCGGGCCTCGATCGCCACGGGCGCGACTTCGCCACCATCGCGATCAAGAGCACCTTCGATCTGCCCGGATCTGCCGCGACCCCTCTCCTCCTACCCCTGGCCGAGGAGCAGGTCCCCCTGGTTTGGGCCGACGAGTTCTACGGCGAGCCCGACAGCTCAAGCATCAAGTACGAATCCGAGGTCGGCCCCGCCAAGACCGGCACGGATGTCGTACTCGTGGGTCACGCGTATGCGCCCGGGGGCCGCGCGACTCAGGAAGTCGACGTCAGGCTGGACGCCGGGCCCGTCTCCAAGACCGTCCGTGTTTTCGGCGACCGACGCTGGAGCCGCACGCTCGGGGTGGCGATGAAGTCGCAGCCCGAGCCCTTCGAACGCATGCCCCTGGTCTACGAGCGAGCCTTCGGAGGCGCTGACTTCTCGCATCGCAAGGCCTCCAAGCACCGCTGCGAAGAGCGAAACCCCGTGGGAAGGGGCTTCACCAGCGCTGGCCGCGGGGATCACTTCGACGATCTGCTCCTTCCCAATCTCGAAGATCCCGCGCACCTGATCGGCAGCCCGAAGCACAAGCCCCCGCCGGCGGGATTCGGCTTCATCGGGCGCCATTGGGAGCCCCGCAAGTCCCTGGTGGGCACCTACGATGAAGCGTGGCTCGCGCATCGTTGCCCGCTGCTCCCCCATGACTTCGACGAGCGACACTTTCGCAGCGCGCATCCCCACCTGTGCGTCCCGAGTCACTTTCGCGGTGGCGAGCCGGTGAGGATCACGAACGCCTCCGCAGACGGCGAGCTCCGTTTCGAAGTCCCGGACGTCCGCTTCGAAATCAAGGCCAACGTCAAGGGCGAAGACCGCTACGCCGAGGCTGCCATCGACACCCTGCTGGTGGAGCCGGATCTGGGGCGCGTCTCCGTCGTCTGGAAGGCCACATTGGAGTGCCCGCGCCAGTTTCTCCTCATCACCTACGTGCGCATTCGCGAGCTGGAGCGCGCAGCATGACTTCGACCCTCACACAGCCCCTTTCGATTACGGCGATGGGCGCAGTCTCCGCGGTGGGCGCAACCGCACACCAGACCTGCGCTTCGATTCGCGCCGGGCTGGCGGGCTTTGTCGAACATCCCTTCTTCGAGAGCCTGTCCCACGATCCCGAATGGGAGCCCGGAGAACCGCTCCTGGCCGCCGCCTACCCACCGCTGGACCCCTTCGTGGAGGGAGGCGACCGCCTGCTCGAGCTCGCGGTTCCGGCGCTGATCGAGCTGGGAAGGAATGCAGAGCTGCGCAGAACCGACCTGGAGAGCAGCGCGCTGCTGCTCGCTCTGCCAACCCTGGACGATTCCGTTCAGGCTTGGAACCTGGAGCAGAGCTTCGTCGCCGAGCTCCTGAGAATGACGGGACTAACAGACGTCGGCCGCGTCACCTGCAACCATTCTGCGCACACCGGCATGTTCGAACTCGTCAACGAAGCGCAAGACCTCTTGAATTCGGGGCAGTGCCAGATCTGCTTCGTGCTGGGCGTCGACTCGTACCTGAGTCCCGACCGGATGGCACTCTGGGACGAGGATTGGAGGCTTCGCAGCGAGCGCAATTCCGACGGCTTCATCCCCGGCGAAGCGGCCAGCGGAATTCTTCTGGAGCTGCCCACCCACGCACAGGCGCGCTCCGCCGAAATACTGTCCACCGTCACCGCGCTCGGCTTCGGCGTGGAGAGCAGCCCCCTGACCGGAGAAGAATCGAGCAGCGGCGCGGGCCTGTGTGAGGTGCTGCGCGACGTGGTACCGCCCGATGAGAGTGCGCGCTGGGTGTGCTGCGACCTCAACGGCGAGAGCTACCGCGCCTTCGAATGGGGGCTCGTCCAGGTACGCCTGGCCGCCGTCGTCGAGGGCATGAGGCTGCTCCACCACCCTGCGGACTGCATCGGAGACGTCGGGGCCGCCAGCGGCGGCATCCTCATGAGCCATGCCACTCACGGCTTTGCACGTTCCGACACACTCCCGTCCAACGCGATCCTGTGGACTTCCGCCGACGACGGCAAGCGCGCCGCCATGCGCATCACCGCTGCCCCGGTGTGACCAAGGAGCCACCACCCATGCCCGCAACCACCAACGCCAACGACCGAACCGTCGTCCACAAGAAGAGCTCGGGAATCTCCACCGCCTTCCCCGACGTCTGCAAGACCCCCACGCCGGCGGGCCCGATTCCCATCCCCTATCCCAACATCGCCATGTCCTCCGATACCGCGAAGGGGAGCAAGAAGGTCAAGGTCGACGGCGAGCCCATCATGTTGAAGGGCTCGAACTTCAGCACCAGCACCTGCGACGAAGCCGGCTCGGCCCTAGGCGTCGTATCGAACAAGATCAAGGGCAAGGCGGAGTTCGTCAACTACTCCTTCGACGTGAAGGTGGAGGGCAAGAACGTCCCCCGACTCGGTGACATGATGCTCCAGAACAAGGGCGGCTCACCGAATACGCCGCCGTTTCCGGAGGTGCAGCCGCCGGCGATCGTGGTGGCGATGGATGAGGACCTGGATGAGAACGAGATCACGGAGATCGAATTCATCGAAGACTAGCGATGCTCTTTGAGCGGGAGAGGCGATTCGATGGCGCTTGAACAGTGGGTCAACCTGAACAAGAAACCCGACTACGCCGAGGGAACGCCCCTTCCACGGCTTGGGACCCTCCGCGTACGCGCGAAGTTCAAGAAGGACAAGCTCACGACCTACAAGTGGAAGATCGTCCGGACCGACGGCGTCAAGTACAGCAAGAAGGAGCGCACGAGAAATCGCCGCTTCCGGCTCTTCAAGGGCGGCGCGCGGACCAACGAAAACAAGACCGAAATCAGGTCGACCCAGGACTTCAACCTGCCCGCAGCCGGCGGGAACAAGTACAAGGCCGTCGCCACCTGCAATCGCAAGGAAGTCAAGAGCGCGGAAGTCGAGGTGAGGCGACGGCTCTGGTACCAGGTCTTGCACATGAGCGGCGTCAAGCCCCTGAGCATCGCCAAGAAGCTCGAAGATGCCTTCTGGAACCCCGGCAAGAAGCTGTTCATCGAGTCGAAGGAAGCGGGCAGCAAGGCTTCGATGAAGTATCTGAAGACCATCTGGGACGTGGAAGTAAAGTCTCCCGATCTGGAGTTCACCTCGACCACCCACACCCACGGGATGGGCAACGGCGGAGACTTCATCAAGGCCGCCAAGAAGGCCTGGGAGGGGAAGAAGAAGGCACCCTACGCCTACGCTCTGGCCTTCGTGAACTACATCACAACTTCGACGGAGGCGACGCACACCGAAGAGGTGAGCTTCAACGTCCCGAGTAAGCTGGCGAAGTGGAACTGGGGCGGCGACGTCATCGAGGTCGAGCTCGGCGAGCTGCTCTGGTGGGACCTGGTGCCCGAGGACGACAAGGTTCACAGCTGGTTCGTCGGCGGCCGTATCGTGTTCATCGAGAAGGGTGGCAAGTCGAGCGCGCGGATCATGTTGGACCGAAAGAACGTCCGCCCCAGCGGGCCGAACTACGGTGCACACGGGGGAAAGACCAGGGCCAAGATTCGACTCACCGGAAAGGATATCGATCGTAACTTCTTCAGCAAGAAGGACGGCCGCTGGTTCATCAAGCTCACGGTGCGCACGGCCGGGGGGTGGTCCGGCGGCTTCGCCTACACCTACATCCCCCTCATCGCGATTGCGACGAGATCTTTTTTCGACGATACGGGGGACGACGAGCAGCTGGCAACGGTCATGCACGAGGTCGGTCACAAAATCGGCCTTGCCGCCACGGGCGTGGGGCCCGTGCCCGACAAGACCGGTGATCTGTACGGCTACCCGAAGGGCTCCGGCGATGACCGGGGTCACTGGGGACCTCACTGCGCAAACGGAGCGGGTTGGGACGGCAGCAAGTGGAGTGGAACGCCGAAATGCGTCATGTGGGGTGCGAACGGCTACTGGGATGCCGCCGCCAAGAAGTTCGTCAAGCGAAAGGCGAAATTCTGTCCGAACTGCGAGAAGATCATCCGCAAGCTGGATCTCGCAAGTCAGACGCTCACCATCACCGGTTTCCAGAAGCCCCTCTGATGTGGACCGTGGTGCGGCCGTCGGAAGCAGGGGCTTTCCTCGCCTGTCTCGGAATCATCTGTCCGGGGTCTGCGTGCAGCAGCGGCTCTGAGACGCCGTCGCACGGGATCTCCCAAGGAGCCTTCATGAGCAACAATCCTCCTCCGGATTCGGCCTTCGATGAGGTCGCCGCGGGAAGCTTCAGTGCCAACGCCTGCACACCCGTCATCGACGAATTCGACGTCGACTACAGGGGCCTGAAGATCCACGCGCCCACCCGCGTCCAGTTCCCGGCGGGCTCGGAGACTCCGCGGATCGTCGTCTGCGGCACCGGAGTGTTCGACTGGAACTACATGGACCTGGATGGAGACTTTCTCGAAGCAATCGTGATCGTGGCAGTCAACGACCAAACCCACGAGAGCCGGTCCGGAAGGATGCAGATCATCGAGAATCGGGCCATGGGGCCGCCCGTGCGCGAGAAGCTGGGTCTCTCGAAGGAGGACTTCAAGAACCGCAGCATCCAGAAGCACTTCAACCCCGACATCGGCGCGCTGCTGGAGCTACCCGCGACTCCCGGCTCGTATACGGTCTACGCGACTCTCGGCCAGTACAAATCGAACGTGGTCCAGATTCGCCTCGAGACCAGGAGCGGGAACTAGCCTGAGGCCTCAATGGAACTGCCCACCTATCCCAGTACGAGCTACCGGGACGTGACGCCCACAATCGATCGTGGGGCCTTCGGCGTGCTGATCACCGGTCCAGAAGAAGTCGAACTCGGGGCCTCCTGCGTCATCGAGGGAGCGTTCCGTATCTCAAACGAAGCTCGAGAGCAGATCCGGGAAGAAGTCCACCGCTCGCTCTCCGTCGTCGTGACTTCGCGCTTCGAACAGAGAACCATCGATCCGTTCCGGCGCTTCATGCTATTCGAAGACGACGAGCGGCGTGAACCCGGCGGCTGCAATGGCGCCTTCGGCATCGACCTCTCCAGCTACGGCGTCTTTCGCAACTGTGGAACGTACCACGTGACCGTCTCGTTGCAGACCCACACATCCAACACATTGATGCTGAAGATCGGCTAGTTGATCCGAATGGATCCACCCTTGATCCGGTTTCCACCGGACGATCGGCTGAGCAGATCCTTGCCACGAATGCGTATCTTGCCGTCCCGAGAGAGGACGATGCTCGCATCGCCGCAGCGTAGCTCGATCTCGCTCTCAGCCTCGATGACCACGCGTTGCCGGTCGACCCGTGCCTCCACGGAGAACTCCGGAGCAGTCGAATGGATCATCCCCAGCGCAATCGGGGACGAAGGATTGCCGCTCTCGAACATCAACGCAACCTCGCGGCCGACGTCCTCGGCCGTGATGCCCACCACGCTCCGGGCCCGAATCGGCTCCAGGCGCCGGTTTTCGGGAAAGTCGACGAGAGGTTCGCCCGTTGCGTCAAGCGCGACCACGGTTCCGATGGCGATTCCCTCGATTCGCGGTGTCGGCGCGGAATCAGAAACGAGGTCGAAGAGGCTGTCGCGCTTCTCGTCCACCTCTTCCTCAGCTTCCGCCGCGGGGGCGGGGATTCGCTGCTTCACGACAGATCTCCTAGTTCTGCTTGATCTTGCTTCCCTTCATGATCACGTCGCCGCTTCCCTTTACCGTGATCTTCTTGCCCTTGATGGTGATATCGCCGTTCTTCTTCATCTGGATAGAGGCTTTGCCCGTCGTCAGGGTGATCTCATCCTTGGCTTCGACGGCGATTCTCTTGGCGTCGAGGCTGTAGTCTTTGGTGACCGTGATACCGTAGTTCTTCTCTACGGCGACCGCGAGATTTGCGCCGACGTCGAGCCCGTCGTCCTTGGCGATCTCGACGGAACGGTTCCGGTCGATTGTGAGTTTCTGGTCCTCTCCGACCGAGACTGCCTCGTTCTTCCCGACGGTCCGGGTGCGGTTTTCGCTGACCGTGCGATCTTCGTCCTTGTCCACGCGGTCGCTGCGGTTCCGCTGAACTTGTACGGTCTGGTCTCGGCCGATTGTCACGCTCTCGTCATGGCCGACGTTTCGATTTCGGTCGTTCTCGACGATCTCCTCCAGGTCTTTCTCAGCCTGGATGAAGAGGAGCTCGTTGTCCTTCTTGTCCTCGAAGCGGATCTCGTTGAAGGTCTCCGGGTCCCCGATCTTGCTGCTGCGGGTCTTGATGCCGCTCTGGGTCTTGTTGTCCGGCAGTGTGTAGGGCGGCATCTGCTCGGCGTTGTACACGACCCCGGTGACGAGGGGCCGGTCCGGGTCGCCCTCGAGGAAGCTGACGACCACCTCCTGGCCGATCCGGGGGATGTAGATCGAACCCCACTTCTTGCCGGCGATGCTCTGCATCACCCGCGCCCAGCAAACGGCCGTCCCGTCACCCGGGCCGTTGCGGTCCCAGTGGAACTGGATCCGGACGCGGCCGTACTTGTCGCAGTGGATCTCCTCCCCGGCCGGACCGACGACCACGGCCGTCTGGGTTCCCGCGATCCGCGGCCTGCGCGTCTTCTGGAGGGGGCGGTACGGGATGCGCTCGGGCAGGCAGGTGAAGGTGTTCTCGTAGGAGGCTTCGGCGGCGGCTCCGCCGTGGCCCACGGACTCCGTGACCGCGTGCTCGACCCGTGTCAGGAGGTAACGCTTCTTGTTGAAGTCGTCGCAGTAGTGGCTGTCGAGCTTGATGTGGGTGCCCGCCGTGAGTCCACCGCAAACGCTTCGGCCCCGCACCTCGTGAGACGCCGCCTCCTCGGCCTCCATCCGAAGCTTGGCGTAGCGCCCGCCCTGCGCCGACGCGGTGTAGTAGGAGGGGGCGTCGTAGATCTCGAACTTCGCGTTTCCGCCGACCGAGATCGCGCTCTCGGTCGGCGCCAACAGATCGTCCGAGGGGCTGGTGAAGTCGTAGCCGTTCAACGCGTACTTCCCGGGCAGCAGCGCCTGCGCCACATCCCACTCTTCGACCATCTTCACGTTTCCCGTGGACGAGACCGAGCCGCTGTACTGGAGCGTTTCGGCTCCGGGGCAGTCGGGGCAGCCCGACGAGGTGTCGAAGATCACCGTCGTGTGCTTGCCGTTCTCGTGGCGGAAGGCGTAGGCGAGCCCCTCCTCTTCCATCAGCCGCGAGACGAAGTCGAAATCCGTCTCCCGGTACTGGACGCAGTACTCGATCGGATCGTACGTCCCTCCCACGCTCGCGAACTCGTACGCGTGGCCGTCGTACTTCGGATCGCCGAGCACGTCCTCCAGGATCTGCACGGCGCTCTTCTGCTCCCACACCCGGCAGTTGGTCGTCCGCGTGAGGAGCCACAGCCAGGGCACCACCTCGGCGTGATAGCGGACGAGGCCCAGATCCTCCTTGCCGACCTGGTAGGTCCCACCCTGTGCGAAGCGCGCGACGATGCCGTTGAAGTAGCGCTTCGGGCCGTCGCCGACCTGCAAGTCGACGGTCACGGATTTGCCGACGATCTTGTCGAAGGCAATGGTCTCGTGCGATACCAGCTCCATCTGCATCGTGAGCAGAGCGGAGACGCTCTCGACGACGTTCAGGCTCTGCAGGATGAGGACGTCCTTCCCGAGCGGCGTGTCGAGAATGCAGAGTCGACCTGCTTGCTTATACGCCATGTCGCTATCCCCTCGGTCCGCTACGAGATCTTGAACGTGAATGCGCCCGCTTCGTCGACGCCCGCCTCGACTCGCGAGAAGCTCTCGCCCCTCGCCATTCGCGTGAGGAATTCGGCCGAGATCTGCGGCAGCAACGAGTGGGTGAGGATGTGGTCGACGGCCCGCGCACCGCTTTCGGTCTCGGTGCAGCGCGCCACCACGGCATCGGTGAGCTCGTCCCCGTATGCGAATTGCGCCTTGTGGTTCTCGCCGATGCGCTGGGCGATCCGTCCGAGCTGCAGATCGATGATGCGGCGCAGGATCTTCGGCGTGATCGGGTAGTAGCAGACGCTGACCAGCCGCCCCAGGAGCGCCGCGGGGAACTTCTCGAGCAGCTCCGGTCGAATGGCCTCCACCAGGGCCGTCGCATCGGGCAGCGTCTCCGGATCGGCGCAGAGCTTCATGATCGTGTCGGAGCCCACGTTCGACGTGAGCAGGATGATGGTGTTCTTGAAGTCGATCTCGCGCCCCTCCCCGTCCTCGAGCACGCCCTTGTCGAAGACCTGGAAGAAGAGCTCCATCACGTCGGAGTGTGCCTTCTCGACCTCGTCGAGCAGGACCACCGAGTACGGGCGCCTCCGCACGGCCTCGGTGAGGACGCCGCCCTCCCCGTAGCCGACGTAGCCCGGCGGCGAGCCCTTGAGGCTCGACACCGTGTGCGCCTCCTGGTACTCGGACATGTTGATCGTCACGATGTTGCGCTCGCCGCCGTAGAGGGCGTCCGCCAGCGCGAGACCCGTCTCGGTCTTCCCGACACCGCTCGGACCCGCGAGCAGGAACACACCCACCGGACGATTGGGATTGTCGAGATTCGCGCGCGCCGTGTGGACGCGCTTGGCGACCGCCTCGAGGGCGTGGTCCTGGCCGATCACGCGCTCCTGAAGCTTCTCGTCGAGGTGGAGCACCGTGTTGATCTCGTCGGCGACCATCTTCCCCACCGGGACCCCGGTCCAGGCGGAAATCACCTGGGCGATGGCCTGGCCGTCCACGTCGAGGAGCACGAGCGGGTGCTCGCCCTGGAGCTGCCTGAGGTCCTGCTGCTGCGCGTCGTGCTCGGAACGCAGGCGCCCGAGCTCCGCCTCCGAGGCGACGGCGTCCCCGCCCTCCTGGCCTTCCGGCCCGGCGTGGGTGGCCTCTTCCACCTTGCGTCGGATCTCGTGGATCGCCGCCACCAGCCCCTTCTCCTTTTCCCATCGCTCC
>JAOTUO010000160.1 GCA_029863845.1 Myxococcales bacterium | reverse complement strand
GTCTCGGCGGAACGGTACATGGCGAGCGCGGTACGAAGCTCGCCGACGGAATGCTCCGGGCCCGCCGCCAGCGGGCGGTCGTCCAGCACGGCCGCGGCAAAGTCCGCGAACTCGCCGGCGTAGGACCGGAGGTAGCCGCCCGGCTCGCCCACCGCACGGCCCCGGCGGCTTTCCGCAGCGTAGAGCACCGTGCGGCCGCTGCCCTCGATCGCAATCTCGCCCCGCGTGCCCGTGATGCGGAACAGCACCTCCGGAGCGAGGGGCGCGTCGCTGAGCAGCGCGTCGAAGCCGGCCAACGCGCCCGAGCGGAAGCGAAGCAGCGCGCGCACCAGCGACTCGCCCTCCATCTTCTCGAAGGGACGGCCGAGCGCGGCGACCACTTCGTCCACTTCGCCGAGCCACATGCGCAGCGGCCGGATCCAGTGGGATCCCGTGTCGACGGCGATGCCGCCGCCGGCGAGGCTGCGGTCGAAGCGCCACGGGCGCTCGGCGCCGCGGCGCGCCTCGCGGCCGTAGTAGGCGTCCATCGGCGGAAAGAAGATCGAGCCGCGTGCGGTCACGACGTCGCCGATGGCGCCCTCCCCGATCAGCCGCTGGGCCGTCATCACCTCGGGCCAGTACTGCGCGTTCTCGGCGACCATGAAGATGCTGCCGTGGCGCTCCGCAGCCTCGCGCGCCGCGGCGAGGATGCGGTCGCACGCCTCGGGCGTGGGGGCCATGGGCTTTTCCAGCAGCACGTGCTTGCCGGCCGCGAGGGCCGCGATCGCCGCCTCCTCGTGGAGGTGATGCGGCAGCATCAGGTCCACGGCGTCGAAACCGCCTTCGGCGAGGGCCTGCTCCAGGGAGGTGTAGACGGCGGCTCCCGTCGGCTCGGCGAAGGCCTTCGCGCGCGCGGGGTCCGTGTCGACGACCGCCGTCACCTCGATCTGCGGCGCCCCCTCTCGGATTCCGAGCCGGTGCATCTGCGCGATCGCGCCGCAGCCGACGCAGGCGAGCTCGATCTTGGCGGTCGTCGGCGAGTCGGTCACGTGTGGCCCGGTCTCCGGTGGGTCACCGTAGCGGACGCGACGATCCCCGGCGTCGCGTGGCGCGGGTCGGGGGCGCCGGAGGGGGTCGTCGTGGGGAAGAGGGAGATCCGTCCGCGGGTCCAGGAGACGCCCCCGGGGCCGGTGTCGGAGCGGTGATCCGATCCGTCGCCCGACGGGTCGCTCCGCGGCGCGAATCGGATCCCCCGCGTTCGCGCGCTTCGCGGTAAGCTGGTCGCCTGAGAGGGCGGGAACGCCGGGGGAGGCGCATGGCGCAGATCGACGTCGAGAAGGTCGAAGACGACCGCTTCAAGGTCACCGTGCGGGAGGGCAAGAGCCGGACCGTCCATCGCGTGACCCTGCACGAGGCCGAGCGGGCGCAATTCGGCGGCGCCAGCGGCTCTGAGGCTTTGCTCGAGGAGTCCTTCCGCTTCCTGCTGGAACGCGAGCCCAAGGAATCGATCCTCCAGAGCTTCGAGCTCTCGGTGATCGAGCGGTATTTCCCGGAGTACCGCGACGAGATCCGCAAGCGACTCGCCTAGGCAGCATGGCGCAAAGCACGGAATACCCCGGAGCCGTCCCGCCGCCGTCGTGGCGCGCGCCCGTCGTGGAGGGCGACCCCTGGTGCGGGGCCAACCCGTTCGATCCCGCATTCCGCGACGACCCCTACCCCGCGCTGGCGCGCCTGCGCCGGATCGATCCCGTCAACCGGACACCCATCGGCATCTGGCGCCTCACCCGCTACGCGGACGTCGTACGCCTGCTGCGGGACGTCCCGGTGGGCGTGCGGCTCACCAACGGCGCGCTTCCCGTCACGCCGGACCCCGCGGTCGCGGGCGGCGGCGAGTTCATGCTCCAACGCGATCCGCCCGACCACACGCGGCTGCGAAAGCTCGTGAGCAAGGCCTTCACGCCGCGGGCCATCGAGGGCTGGCGCGGGCGCATCGAGGCAATCGTCTCCGAGTGCCTCGATGCCATCGCCCGACGCCGCGAGCTGGACGTGATCGCCGACCTCGCGCTCCCGGTCCCGGCGACCCTCATCTGCGAGATGCTCGGGGTGCCCGTCGCCGATCGCGACCGCTTCACGCAGTGGACCGCCGAAGCCACTCACGGTCTCGCCGCGCAGACCGCAGCGCCCGACGTGCTCGCGCGCGCGTCCGCCGCGGCCAGGGCGCTGGCCGGATACTTCGAGGCGCTGATCGCCGAGCGACGCTCGAACCTGAAGGACGACCTGCTGAGTGCGCTGATCCGCGCCGAGGAGGCCGGGGACCGCCTGAGCCCGTCGGAGCTCATGGTGCACGCGGTCGGTCTTCTCATCGCCGGGTTCGAGACGACGATCGGGCTGATCGGAAACGGCGTGAACGCGCTGCTTCGCAACCCGGACCAGCTCGCGAAGCTCCGGCGCCAGCCCGACCTGATTGCGAGCGCCGTCGAGGAATGCCTGCGCTACGACGGGCCCATCCCTCTGACGCCGCGCATCCTGCACGCCGACGCGGAGTTCGCGGGCCGTACGCTTCCGAAGGACGCCCAGGTCTGGGCCATGCTCGCCGCCGCCAACCGAGATCCGGCGCGCTTCCCTGACCCGGACCGCTTCGACATCGAGCGCATCGACAACGCCCACGTCGCCTTCGGCGGCGGCGCGCACCTGTGCCTGGGCGCGCACCTCGCCCGGCTCGAAGCACAGATCGCGATCGGCGGGCTCGTGCAGCGCTTCCCGCGCCTGTCGCTCCGCGACCCGACGCTCGCGTGGGGCCCTTCGCTCTTCCGCGTGCCCGCCCACCTGCGGGTCGCGATCGGCTGACACCGGCCCGGGGGGCCGTTTTCGGCGGCTCACCCTCCCCCGGCGTGTGTACGATACGAGCAGCGGGGAGGGGGTGTGCAAGAGGAGGAGCGGCGAGAGCTGGCCGAGCTGCGCGCACAGCTGCAGCAGCTCGACGCGCGCCTGCGGCGGATGGAGGCGGCGACCGATGCCGAGGCTCCGCGCCCCCCAGCTCGGGAGCCGACCGGCGCCGCGACCGGCGCGCCGGTCCGAGCCGGCGCCGTCCGCGGTCGCCCCCGGCGGGAACCGCGCTGGGGCCCCCAACTCGGGGACGGGCTCCGGGCCTTCTTCACGGAGGGCAATCCCCTCAACAAGCTCGGCGCGCTGAGCCTGATCCTCGGCTCGATCATCGTCTTCAAGTACGCGGTCGACAACGAGTGGATCGGTCCCACGGGCCGGGTCGCGCTGGGCTTCGGCGTCGGCCTCGCGCTCTTCGCGCTCGGCGAGTACTACGCGCGCAAGCCGTGGCCCCGCTTCGCGTCCGGCCTCGCCGGCGCCGGCAACGGCGTGCTCTTCGTCGCCGTCTACTTCGGCCACCAGCAGTACGCGATTCTCTCCACGCCCCTCGCCTTCGCTCTCTACGCGGTGCTGACGGCCGCGGTCGTCGTGCAGTCGCTCCGCTACGACGTCCTCGGGCTCGCCGCGTGGGGCCTGATCGGCGGCTACCTCGCGCCCGTCCTGGCGAGCACGGGCAGCGGCGACCACGCCGTCAACGCGACGTACCTGCTGGTGCTCAATACCGGCGTCTTCGCCGTCGCCTACCACCGGGACTGGCAGCCGCTCAAGTGGATGGCGTTCCTGCTGACCGCGCCCTACACCGCCATGTGGGTGTTCGAATACGCGGAGCACCCGCACCGCACCCGCTGGCTCGAGCTGCGCTGGCTCCTCCCCTACCTCGGGGCGTTCTTCCTCTACTTCGCCGCGATCCCGACGTGGCGCAGCCTCTGGAAGCGCGAGCCCGTCGACCGCTTCGGTCAGGCTCTCACCGTGGCCAACGGCATCCTGCACTTCGCGCTCGCGGCGTGGCTGCTCTACGAAGACCACCGCGCCTGGCTCGGCCTCGTCGCCGCGATCGCCGCCATTCTGTACGCCTTCATCTCGTCGCGCGTGGTCCGCCAGCCGGTCGTCGACACCCCGGGACTTCGCGTCTTCGCAGGCGCCGCCGCCGGCTTCCTGCTGCTGGCGACGCCCTTCCTCGCGCGCGGACCGGCGATCACGCTGGTGTGGTGCGCCGAGACCGTGTTCCTGGCGTGGGCGTGCACGCAGCCGCGCTTCGCCTTCCTGCGGCTGCACGTGGTCGCCATGCTGGCGGTCATCGCCCTGCGCCTGCTGTGGTTCGACGAGCTGCTGGAGCCGGCGCGGCCCGAGCCGGGCCTGGGCTACCTGCCCTTCGCCCAGCTCCGGAGCTATCCGCCCTTCGCGGCGGCGCTCACGTTCGCGATCGCCGCCCACTTCCTCGGGCGCCTGCGGCAGCTCGGCACCCCGGTGGGCTGGCTCCTCGGCGTCGGCGTCCTCGTGTTGACCGCGGCCGTGCACGCCGAAGCCGTCCGCCTGTCGCGCTTCGCGTTCGCCCCGCAGGGGACGCGGGCGTTGCAGGAGCTGATCGAAGCGGGACTGCTGGTCGGCGTGATGGGCGCGCTGTGGTTCGGCGCGGTGGCGCGCCTGGCGCAGGGCCGCATCCCGGCGTCGCTCCAGCTCGGCTTCGCGGCGCTGCTGCTCCTCTGGGTCCTCGAGGTGCTGGTCTGGCCCGGTGGCTACCGCAGGATGCTCGCGATCCTCGGCGACGGCTACGGCCTCGGGTGGCTGCACATCGGGGTCCTGCTGCTGGCGCCCCTGGCGCTGCTGCTGGCCTCCATCGGCCGCCGGATCCAGGAGCCCTTCGGCCGGCTCTCGGCCGAGCAGCTCCGCGCCGCCTGCTACGGCGCCGCGGTGATCGTCGCCATGCTGCTGCTGCGCCGCGAGATGTTCGCAATCACCCACGCGCCGCCGGTCGCCGACTGGTTCTCGGAGACCGCGCGGCTGGCCAGCTACCGCATGCTCCTGTCGCTGAGCTACGCGCTCCTGGCCTTCGGCGTCTACCTCGGCGCCATCCGCTCGAGCCAGCGCCCGCTGCTGTACGCAGCCTATGCGCTCTACAGCATCACCGCCCTGAAGGTGTACATCTTTGATCTCGAGGACCAGCACCAGCTGTACCGGGCGTTCTCGCTGCTGGTCTTCGCGGCGATCCTGTTCGTGAGCTCGTACTTCGCGAATCGCCAGCAGAGGAGCCATGCGTAGCCGACTCGTCCTCCTCCTGGTCGCGATCGGCTGGGCGGCGCTTGCCCACGCCGAGACGGGCCGCCGCGCCGCCAGCGATTTCCACCAGGTCGCCGAGATCGAGGCCGTGGACGCTCTCGCCGGGGGGCGGGCCTACAGCGTCCCGCTCGCGGCCGAAGCGTCGGCCGCGCTCCGGAAGGGAAAAGAGGTGCGCGTCTACGACGCGAACGGAGCCGAGGTCCCCTCGCTCGTCCACACGGCGCACGCGCGAGCCGAGACGGTCAAACGGCCGGTGGCGATCTTCAACGACGCCTGGGTGCCCGGCCTGCGCCAGACCGTGTCCGTCGAGGTCGAGGGGCGTGGGCCGCAGCCGGTGAACGAGTTCACCTTCGAGATCGCCGACGAGCAGTACAGCGCAAAGGTCCAGGTGCAGGGAAGCGACGACGCCGAGCACTGGAGCATCGTGCGCAAGGACCTCCACCTGATCCGCCATACGATCCCGGGCGAGAAGATCCAGTACGTGCACAACACCCTGCGCATTCCGACGTCGCGCTTCCGGTACTACCGATTTCTTCTCAGCCAGTCCGGTCGCATCGAGCCGTTCACGATCGAACGCGTGGCGGTTCGCGAGGTCGTCGCCCGCGGCGATCGACTCGAGCTGCCCGTTCGGCTCGAGCCCTGGCAGAACCCGCGCGACCCGGACCCGCGGCACCACCACTGGAAGCTCGACCTGGGCCGGGCCTACCTGGGGGTGAACCGCGTGCGCCTCGACATCGACGGCCGGGACTACGCGCGACCCGCCACCCTGTGGGCGTGGAACCCCGAGCTCTCGCGCCCCGGCGCGCTCCTGGCGACCACGGTCGCGTTCCAGTACGGCAACGACCGGCACGCCGATCTCGAAGACTTCGCCACCGACGCGGAGCAGCTCGTGGTGATGATCGACCAGGGCGACGACGCCCCGGTTCGCCTGCGCGGCGCGCGGGCGAGTCGGCCGCGGCAGCAGGTGCGCTTCCTGGGCGACGCTTCGCGGGTCGCGCCGCTCGGGCTCTACTTCACGCCCGACCAGGCGCGCGAGCCGAAGTACGACCTGCCGCGGCGGCTGCGCGAGTACGGAATCGCCGACTTCACCGCTCTGAGCCACGGCCCGCTGGGCAGCAACCCCGCGTACGCGCAGCCTCCGCCGCCCTGGTCCGAGCGCGTGCCCTACCTGCTGACCGCGTTGGTGCTCGTCCTGGTGCTCGGGCTGGCGGGGTACATCGCGCGCACCGTGAAGGCCGGACTGCCGCCCGAGGCCCCCTCCTGATCTCCCAGCGCGGCGGTGCCGGCGCGGGCGGGATCACCGACGACGTAACGGGCGCGTTCCGCCGCGTCGCGTGAGCGGGCCTCGCTTCGCTCAGTCCGCCGCGTGCGGGAACGCGGTCAGGTGCACCAGCGCGCCGTTGGCGACGAGGGCGCAGCCCTCGACGGCGTCGGACTCGAGGCGCAGGTCCTGACCCATGCCGAGCGAGGCGCCGGAGCGCGCCGGCGCGCTCGCGACCGCCGCGAGAAACGCCTGGGGCGACTCGAAGCGCAGGCGGCCGGGCTCGCGGAGCTGCGCGGCGTCGGCGGCATCGATGGCGTAGGCGTGAAGCAGCGTCGGGAAGGCGCGGGCAAAGACGTCCCCGCGTCCAATCGCCTCGAGGCCCACGATCTCGTCGCCGATGGCGGCGACGAAGCCCACCTGTCCGGCGTCCTTCATCACGTGGAAGGACTGCGCCATCTCGCCGATGTCGCTCTGGCGGCTGCGGGCGTAGTCGGCGTAGGCCTCGCTCGGCGAGCGGACGCCGCTCTGCGCGAGACGCTCGCTCACCGACTCCCAGACCTCGCCCTGGTCGGCGTCGTAGGTGCCGGTGCGCGCCCGCGAGCGCGAGACCTTCTTCAGCATCTTCCGTCGGATGGCGCTGGACAGGGTCCCCGCGCTCGCCCCGAAGCACAGGTCCTCCGCGGCGAAGAACCCCCTGCGGCGGCCCCAGCGGCCCTGCTCGACGCAGGATACGTCGATCACCCGCTCCTCCCGGGGCGGCAGGAGGAAGCTCGCGTTGGCGACGCGATTCTGTTTCGCGCCGCGAAGCTCCTCGCCGAAGAGGACCAGGACGGCCGTCGCCGCGCGGTTCTCCACGCGCACGTGGGGCACGCTCCCGGACGCGTCCACCTCCTGGACGCTGACGAAGCCGTCCTCGAGGGCGTCGGCCAGCGGCACGTACTCGAGCCCGTTCGGGCGCGGGGCGTCCGGCGCGGGCAGCAGCGGCCACAGGCTCAGCGCCTTGTGGAACTGCCGCGGGCCCGGGTAGGTGTGGCGCAGGAAGGCGGCAAGACCGCCGTCTACGCCCCTCGGGGCGTTCGTGGGAGAGTCGGTCGGGGGCTTGCGGAGCTTCATGGGAGGGCCTCCTGGGTCAGCCGGTCTTCTTGACACGGCATTCACGCGGTGCACGCGGCGGTCACGCGACGGCGCCGGGTGTCGGCGTGGAGCAGCGAGTGAAGCATGGACACCGGTCGTGACACACGCGGTCACGACCGTGGACGGAAGCCGAGCCGGGCTCAGCGGGTGCGTCGGCCCCGACGCCCGAGGGCCTTCCGCTTCTTGTCCGCCACGATGTTTGCGAGCCAACGCGACGACGACGCCGCCGACTCGACGTCGCCCAGGCTCAGGTCGGCTGCGGCAGCCTGCATTGCGGGCTCGAGAACGACACCCTTTCCCGCCGCGAAGGCGGCGGCCGGCTGCTGGTGGCGGGCGTTTCGCAGCTCCGTCCGCTGTAGGAAGTAGTGGGAGATCATGTGGAAGATCTCGCCCTGCCCGTAGCGGATCAGCACCGCGACCGGGGCCTCGCCGTAGCGGTCCTCCAGCTCGCGACTCGTGATCAGGACCTCGACGCGGTCGGGGTCGAGCACGCGAATCGGGTACGAGGAGCTCTCGAGCCACCACTGGGGGTCGTCGCCGTCCTCGAGCACGCCCTTCAGGAACGGGTTGTCGCCCGCCTTCACCTCGATGCGCACGACGTCGTCGGCCGTGGGGCGCTCGTTGAACTCCACGAGCCCCGGAAAGGCCGGTTCGAGCACGTGGCGCAGGGCCCAGTCCGTGGTGAAGAGGCTCCCGCCGCGCTCCACGAAGTCGCGGATCCGCGGGATCACCCGCTCGGGAACGTGGCCCGGGCAGTTGATCACCAGCAGCTGGTCCGTGCCCAGCCGTGTCCGGCCCAGCTGGTCGGCTCGGATGGAGGTGTGGGGCAGCTCCAGCGCTCCGAGGACCAGCTGGATCCGGTCGTAGCAGCCCTCGACCACCACGATGTCCGAGGCCGCGACCCTCCGCAGCGCCTCTTCGCCGAGCGGCGCCTCCCTCCGCATCTGCTCCCGGGCGATGCGTCCCCCCACCGAATAGGCGCGCTCGCGCGCGGCCCAGCGCCCGTTTCCCTTGTCTTTTCCACTGGTTGCCATGGAGCCCCTCCCCGTTTCGCGGTATGCGATCGCGTTCTCTCGATGATGAATCTACGCGATGAGCGTTATTATAACGCTAAATTCGTATCTTGCAACGCAATCCGGGTGAAAATTCGTTACGCTGGGTCCGTGGGTGAGAAGGAGTGGTGGACGGAGCGACCCTCGGAGGCGGCGTTCGCCAAGGCCCTGGCCCGCGCCATCCGGGTGCTGCGGGCCGAGCTGGGAATGAGCCGCAAGGAGCTCGCCGAGCGCGCCGACCTCTCCTACTCCTACCTCTCCGAGCTCGAGAACGCGGCCAAGCAGCCGTCGTCCCGGGCGCTGCGGGCCGTCGCACAGGCGCTCGGGCTGGAGGCCACGGAGCTGCTGGCAGCCGCCGAAGCCCGGATGGGCGAGGCGGCGGACATTGATCTCCCGGCCGCTGGCCAGCCCAAGGCGGAGGCGGAGGAGCTGCGGACGACGCTGCGGGCCGCGGGGCACCCGCTGCGCTCGCGCCGCGGGCGACGGAGCTGGTTCCGGGCGGGATCGCCGCCGGCCCGGGAGGCCGAGCTCCACGAAGCGGAGCCACTTCGGCCGCAGAGCCCTCTGTTCCCGGTGCACGCGGCGTTTGGACCGGAGGGCGAAGAGGCCGCGTTGGAGGCGACGCTGGCAGAGCTGCGGCGCCTTCTCGAAGCCCTGCCCGCCGAGGACCGCGAGCGCGTGCTGGACCTGGCAAAGCGGCTGCGCGCGCGGTGATCGCCGGCCCGCCTCCGGC
>JAOTUO010000460.1 GCA_029863845.1 Myxococcales bacterium | reverse complement strand
GGGCGCGGCGGGCGCGGGACGGCTCGCGACCTTCCGGGCCTCGTCGTAGATCTCGGTTACGACGGCGTTCAGGACGGGGTTGTGCCTGTCGATCCGGGAGATCGCCGCTTCGACCAGATCGGAGGGCGTGACTTCGCCCTTCGCGACCAGCTTCGCAAGACCGATTCCGTCGTAGGACGCGTATTCCTCGAGTGCCATCCGGTTGCCTTCCCTATGTCTATGTTCTCGCTGCTCGCGCACCATACCACTCGGGCGGCTCTGCAACCCACCACGGTCATCTCGACCGCTCATTCCGGGCAGCAAGACCCGCTGGAGCCGTCCCGACCCGTTCCCGTGAGATCGGATGGGGACGCCGAGACGCGGCGCCCCCGCAGGCGTCGCGACTACTCGACGTAACCCAGGGCGCGCAGCTGGCGCACGCGCTCTCTACGCTCGGCCTCCGTGAGCTCGGCGCAGAAGCCGACGGGCGGCGCGTCGAGGTCGCGCCGCGCGATCGGATGGGCGGAGGACCACGCAGCGTAGAGCGCTGGCAGATCCTCCCGATCCGGCGGGGCCTCCAGCGCCGCGTGCTCGGCGGGGTCGTTCCGGACGTCGAAGACCCGCCACCGGCGATCGTGGGTCCTGCCCCGGCCCATCGCCTTGTGCCGTCCGTCCACCGTGACCGCGACCTCGCCCAGGCGCTCCGTGAAGAGCGCCGGCCGCCGCGAGGCGCCGAGAAGGTTCTCCCCCTGCCAGGAATCCGGCTGCTCGTCGATACCGAGCAGGGAGATCACGGTGGGCGCCACGTCGATCAGCGCGACGGGTCGATCGCTCCGGCGCTCGGGGCGAACTCCCGGCGCCCGAATCACGAGCGGCACCCGCGCGAGCGTCTCCCAGACTCCGGTGTTGTGACCATATTCTCCGTGCTCCCAGAGACTCTCTCCATGGTCCGATAGCAGAACGACGACCGTATCGTCTTCGTGCCCGGCCTCCGCGAGGGCCGACAGGATGCGGCCGATGTGCCGGTCGCCATCCCAGACGCTCGCGTAGTAGGCGGTGCGACTCCAGTCTCGCTGTTCCCGCGTCGAGGAGCGCTCCAGCGCACGCACGCGATCGACGTCGAGCCGCCCGTCCGGGCTCCAGTGTTCCGGCAGGTCCATCACCTGACGCGCGCCGTCACTCGGCGCGAGCGGCAGATGGGGCGTCATCAGGTGGACGTAGAGGAAGTGACGGCGGCCGGCTTCCCAGCCGAAGACGGCCTCCCGGGCCCGTTCGACGACCTCGGAGTCGCTCGGCTGCGGCCCCACCGACGGCAGCGCGTCGCCGGAGCCAAGCGCCTCGACGTCCAGCCCGTTCCAGATCTCGAAACCGCGCGGGAAGCCCAGCTTCGGAGTCAGGTGGGGGTTCGCCACGAACGCCGTTCGCGTGAAGCCGTGGCGTGCGAGAACCTCCGGCAGCGTCACGAGATCGGTCCAGCCGCAGATGCCCGTCTCCACGGGCGCGAGTACGGGGAAGTCCCAACCGTGAGTCCTCACCCAGGTCGACGTCATGTAGGACACGTAGGAGGAGGGCGTGTAGGTCCCTTGCGCCCACGCGTGATCGAATACCAGCGACCGCGCACCGAAGGCGTCGACGTTGGGACTCGTGGGCCAGGGGCTCCCGTAGAGCCCCAGCGCGTCCGCTCGCAGCGTGTCGACGACGATCACGAGCGCGTGGCGGGCAGTCGGTGGCGGGGTGCACTGCACCAGGGAAGCGAAGAGCAGCAGGCCGGCGACCCGCAGAGTCGGCGCGTTCACGGGTCGATGCTAGCGCGGGCCCTCCCCCCGGACCTTCACCTTCGAGACGAACTCCTCTCGCCCGGGCGGCGTGATCCCGTGCGGCCTTCCGTCGATCCGACGACCTCGGTCTCACCGCGTTGCACGGGATTCGAATCCCGTCGTCGTGCGGGGGACGCGGCCGCTACGCGGCGGCGTCGAGAATCCGTTGCAGGCGGGGGATCACGTCGCGAAGGGTCTCGAAGGGCTCGTAGGGAACGCCGCGCCGGTCCAGCTCCAGCGCGAGGGAATCCTTGGCGAAGGCGACGTCGGCAGCGAGCGCGCCGCAGGTGTCCG
>JAOTUO010000461.1 GCA_029863845.1 Myxococcales bacterium | reverse complement strand
GTCGCCCATCGGCACCTCTACCTGCCGCCGGATGCTCTCGCGCTGACCCGGCCGCAAGCGCTGACTGAGCTCCTCGATCAGCTCCGGCAGCTCGGGGCGCCGGACGATGTCGGCCACCTTCTGTCCGATCACGCCCGCTCCCGCCGGGACACCGAGGTAGTGCTGGGCCGCAGGGTTGATGGTGCTGACGCGGCCTTCCGCATCCACCGAGACGACGCCCGCCTCGATCGTCCCGAGCACGACCTCCATGTAGCGCCGGCGTTGCTCGCGATCCGCGTTGGAAGACTCGATGCGCTCGCGAGCCTCGCGCAGATCCTGGGTCATTCGGTTGAAGGACTGGACCAGGAATCCCACCTCGTCGTTCGAGGTCCTGGCCACCACGACGTCGAGATTGCCCCGGGCGACCTCCGCGTTGCCCTCGGCCAGGGCCCGGATCGGCCCGGTGACGCCCTTGGACAGCCGCAAGCCCGTCCACATCGCGAGCATGAGGATCACCAGGAACGCCAGCAGCAGCTCGAGCAGATAGGCGGTGCGAATGTGGCCCGCCGTGGGCTGAAGCGCACGGTACTCGTCCAGCGTCGTGCGGATACTCGTCACGCGACGCGCCAGCGAGAACGGAATGAAGTGGTTGACGACGACGGCGCCCACCGCCTGGCCCGGCCGGAAGGACGAGTCGATCGGCACCGCGCCGCGGATCACGTCGCCGCTCCCGACCTCCTCGACCCGCCAGGTCGTGCCGCCGGCGAGGGCGTCGCGCACGAGATTGCTGTCGTGGCGCGAGAAATTGGCCGCGGGGATCTCGGGATTGACGGCGCTCACCAGCTCCTCACCGGTGGAGCTGAAGACCTCGACGACGCCCAGGTTGTACGCCCGCTGCCACTCCTGTACGAACTCAGCCAGCTCCGCCAGTGCCTCCTCACGCAGCAGCCGGCGCGCCGTGATGCCCTCGGCGATGTGGCCGCCGTAGAAGAGCGCGCTGTGCGCGGTCGACTCGTAGTAGATCTCCGCCACCTCGCCGCTCTCCTCGAGAGCGCGGTCGACCTGGACGCTGAACCACTTGTCGATCGATTGGGTGATGAAGAAGGCGGAGACGAAGAACAGGCCCGACGTCGTGACGAACGCGATCAGGAACATCGCCGCCACGAACTTGAGATTGAGGTGGGACCCGAGAATGCCGAGGCGCCGCTCGCCGATCAGCTTCCAGAAGTTTCGGGTCACCAGGAATCCGAGCAGCAGGATCAAGATGACCGTGACGGCGTTCAGGAACAGGAACAGGCCGCTGTCGGCGACGCCGCGGGTGAGCCCGGACAACGGCTCCAGCAGCAGCAGTGCGGCGATCACCGCCAGCACGACGACCGTGATCCAGAACTCGCGAAGGCGACGGCGTCGCTCCTTCGCCAGCAGGCCGGATTCGGGCGCCTCGGAGTGCGGGCGATTCGGCTCCCTCGACGCGCTGCTCACGGGCATGGGATCGGGGGCCTCTCGACGGCGTGGGTGGCGCGACCAGCCTACCCGTTACCGCCGGCGCGAAGCTGCGGCTCAGCGGCTAAGCCTTCGAAAAAGCTAATCAAACGCAAATTCCACCGCAAGCGAATCCCTTCAAGATTGCGCGACAGGAGGTCGATGAATCCGCAGTCCCCACCGGCCCCGTCGTCAGGGAGCATGCGTGACTTCGATACTGGAGCGGCACCGGGAGCGTCTCGACGCCAACCCGGCCGACGCGAAGGCCTTTCAGGGACTCGAGGAGCACCACTTTCTCGCAGGGGAGTGGGACGCCCTGATCGCGCTGTACGAGCAGCGCCTGAGGGCGGACGACCTCGAAGCCGTCTCCCCGGCCCGGGCGGCTCTCCTCCTCCGAGAGGCCCAGGTCTGGGAGGAGCGCAAGCAGGACCTCGACCGGGCCGCGGCCTGTTACGAGCGGGCGCTGCGCGCGGATCCGACCACGCCGACGGCGCTGCAGCACCTCCAGCGCATCCACTTCGCATGCGAGCGCTGGGACCTCGCCTTGCAGATCGCCGAGGCCATGGCAGAGCATCCGGCTCTGCCCGCGGGGGAACACGCCGCTGCCTTCGCCCAGATGGGAACCCTCT
>JAOTUO010000159.1 GCA_029863845.1 Myxococcales bacterium | reverse complement strand
TTTCGGTGGGTTGCTCTCGACATCATCGCCTCCAACGATTATCCTAACGCAGTGCATCGGGAGCACGGCCCGGTGTTCCCTCCAGCGAGAGAGGCCCTCACGGCTTCAACCCCCGCATGCCGATGAAGGTCTCTTAGCTCGCCCGACGGGGAGGTTAGCGTGGGCCTGACGCTGATCCGGAAGAGCGATTCCGCCCAACCCAAGCGCAACCCCAAGATCGCACTGGTGCTGGCCGGCGGCGCCGTCTCGGGGGGCGCCTTCAAGGTGGGCGGCCTGAAGGCCCTCAACGACTTCCTGGTCGACCGCAAGATCACCGACGTCGATATGTACGTCGGCCTCTCGGCGGGCTCGATCCTCGCCGCCTCGCTCGCGGGCGGCATCTCGCCCGACGAGATGATCGAGGTGCTCCAGGGGACGAGCAAGCGCCTGGACCAGCTGCGCCCCGTCGACTTCTACCGCCCCAACGCGCGGGAGTTCGCCGAGCGTCCCGCGAAGTTCGTCTACGACCTGTGCACGTATCTGCCCAGCATCAGCGTCGATTTTGCCCAGGCGCTACCGGGCCTGCCGGAGGCGATGGGTCCGGCGCTGCGCGAGTTCGCGCGCTCCCCCAGCTACACGCACTTCGAGACCGTGGTGATGCGCCTGCTCGACCACGTGTCGCCGAAGCGGGAGATCCCCGCCCTCACGAATCACTTTCCGAGCGGCTTCTTCGACAACTCGAGCCTCGAACGCTGGCTGCGGAACAGCCTCGAGCGCATCGGCATGCCCAACGACTTCCGCGCCTTCGAGCGCAAGCAGGGCTGCAAGCTCTACATCACCGCGTGCGACCTCGACACGGCCGAGCGCGCCATCTTCGGCGCCGACGAGAATTCGGAAGTCACGATCTCCCAGGCCGTTCATGCGTCCAGCGCCCTGCCCATCTTCTACAAGCCGGCCCGCATCAACGGCGTGGACTACGTGGACGGCGGCGTTCGCCACACTGCGAACATCGACATCGCCATCGAGAAGGGCGCCGACCTCATCATCTGCTACAACCCGTTCCGGCCCTTCCTGAACCGCATCGACGCCGAAGAAGGCGACGCCTCGTACTTCGCGGATGGCCGCTATCTGTCCGACCGCGGTATGAAGGTGGTCGTGAATCAGGTGTTCCGGACGCTTCTCCACTCGCGCCTGAAGCTCGGCATCCAGCGCTATCTGAACGACGACCGCTTCCAGGGCGACATCGTCCTGCTCGAGCCGCGCGAGCGGGACGCCGCCTTCTTCGCCGTCAATCCGCTGGCGTTCTGGAAACGCGCCCACGCGATCGAACACGGTTTCGCGTCGGTGCGGACGACGATTGAGCAGAACTTCGAGCAGATTCAGACGGTCTTCGCGCGTTACGGGCTGACCATGGACCGCGGGGCCGCCCGCCGGCGGGCGGACCGCGCTCGCGCCGCCCAGGGCTGGAAGGGCGCGGACGAGCCGGAGGGCGAGGAGCCGGACCGCGCGCTGCGTCTGGTGGGATCCGAGCGCGGCTGACGCGCCGGTCCCGCTGTGGCAATTTGCGACACATCTGCTACGATTCCGGTTTCATACATGTTGCCCCCCCATATCGCGGATCGGCGCTCCTTCAGCCGCCTGGGATGCGCACGCTGATGTGCACCCTGATCGCCCTCCACCGCTGCGTCCCGGGGGCCCCGCTGGTCGTGGCGGCCAATCGGGACGAGTTCTCCGCCCGTCCCGCCGAGGGGCCGGCGCTGCGGCGAACGCCGCACGGTCCGATCGTGGCTCCGCTGGACCTGAGGGCGGGGGGAACCTGGCTCGGGCTGAACGCCGCGGGGCTGTTTGCAGCCGTGACGAACCGTCGCTGTGAGAGCCCCGATCCCGGCCGCCGATCCCGCGGCCTGCTGGTGCTCGACGCGCTGGCTGCGGACAGCGCAGACCAGGCGGCCGAGAGGATGGAAAAGCTGGCGACCGGAACCTACAACCCCTTCACGCTGTTCGTGGCCGATCGCCGGAGTGCCTTCGCGGTGACCTGCGTCGACTCGCCGAGTCTCCTGGAGCTTCGGCCCGGCGTGCACGTGATCGGCAACGCGGATCCTGCGAAGACCACGCCGAAGTCGGAGCGCCTGCGGAAGAAGACGGAGGCCGCCGCCTCGGGAGATGCGGCGTCGCTTCTGGACCGCCTCGCGACGATCTGCCGCGACCACGACGGCGGTGGCGATCCGCTTCAGGATGCCTGTGTGCACGCGGGCGAATACGGGACGCGCAGCTCGGCCCTCTTGATGCTGGCCGACGCCGGCGCCGAGCGCGCACTGCGCTTTGTGGATCGGGCTCCGTGCGCGGCCGAGTACGAGGATTTCACCCCCCTCCTTCACGAGCTGGATCGAAGTCGCCGGTTCGAAGCGGGAGAGTCAGCCATGAGGAAGGTCAGTTGAGACGAATCGGGAGCAACATCAGAAAGCAGATCTCGGACGCGAAGGCGAACCGGATCACGAAGAACATCATCCGGTACAGCGACGACGAGCAGCCGCGCAACGACTACCCGCGATGCATCGTCTCGCCCGTCCGTCCCTCGACGTGCTGCAGCGACGAGAACCGCGCGATGGTGGGGAACACGCGCGTGGTCGACGGTTTCAAGTTCTGTTACAAGATCTGCCAGGAGTGCGGTCACGCAGTGCGCTTCTACTTCCCGGCCATCGATTCTACGAGTCCGGCGGTCAAGGAATACCGCCAGTGGAAGCGCTACATGGTGCAGTGAGCACCAGCCCGGCTTCGGAATCGCTCGCGAGGCGGCCTGGCGGTCGCCTCGCGTCTTTCCGGCGCTCGGCGAGCAGCCCGCCGGTATGCTCGGCCCCATGCCTCCCCCCACCCGCGCCGCTCCGATCCGAACCGCGGCCGACGCGGCGACCTGGCTCGAGGGGCTGATCGACCTCGAGAAGAGGCCGGACTTCGCGTATGAGCGGATCCAGCTCGCGCCGATCCGCGAGCTGGTGCGCCGCCTGGGCCATCCCGAGCGCAGCCTGCCGGTCGTCCACATCGCAGGCTCGAAGGGCAAGGGGTCGACGGCGCTGCTCATCGAAGCCGTGCTCCGCGCCGCGGGCCGGCGCGTGGGGACCTTCACCTCGCCTCACCTGGAGCGCTGGACGGAGCGCTTCCGCATCGACGGGCGCGACGTCGCAGGCCCGACGCTCGCGCGCGCGGTCGAGGCCCTGCGGCCTCACGTCGAGGCCCTGCGCGGTGGAGCGCCCGCCCTCGTGCCCTCCTTCTTCGACGCGACCACCGCGGCGGCGCTCCTGCTCTTCCGCGAGGCCAAGGTCGACTTCGCGGTGCTCGAGGTCGGGCTGGGCGGAAGGCTCGATTCGACGAACGTCTGCACGCCGGTCGTCACCTGCGTGACGAGCATCGAGCTGGAGCACACCGACAAGCTCGGGACCCGCCTGGCCGAGATCGCCGTCGAGAAGGCGGGAATCCTCGAGGCGGGCGTTCCCGCCGTGCTCGGCCCGCTTCCGGCGGAGGCGCGCGCTGCGGTCGTCGCCCGCGCTGACGAAGTCGGGGCGCCGGTGGTGGAGCTCGGGCGCGACTTCCACGTCGCCATCCGCGCCGAGGGGGTCGAGGGCCTGCGGCTCCGCATCGTAGACGGCTGCGTCGACGTCGAGGCGCGGCTTCCGGTGCTGGGCGCACACCAGGCGACCAACGCGGCGCTGGCCGTCGCCTGTGCCCGCCGCGCGATCGGCGGCGCCGGGGAGGGGCTCGCGGACGCCGTCGTCCGGGGCCTTGCCGCCGCGACGCTCCCGGGCCGGGTGGAGGTCCTGGGACGCGACCCGACGCTGCTCGTGGATTCGGCGCACACGGCGGTGTCGGCGCGGGCCCTCGCCCGTGTCCTGGCCGGGCTGCCGCGGCGACACACGCGGCTGGTCCTCTCCGTGTCGTCGGGCAAGGACGTCGGATCGATCCTCGGGGCGCTGCTGCCCCTGGCGAACGAGGTGACCGTCACCCGCGCCGAGCCCAGGCGATCGCTCTCGGCGGCCGAGATCGCGACGGCGGTGCGTTCCGCGGCGCCGGACCTGCCCCTGCGCGTCGTTCCGAACCCGCACCTGGCCCTGCGAGCCGCCCGCGAGGGCCTCGGTCCCGGCGACCTGCTGTGCGCCACGGGCTCGGTGTACCTCGCCGGCATCGCGCGGCGCGTGCTGCGGAGACCCGTTGCCGAGTCGTGACCCGGAGCGGGAGGCCGCCTTCCAGTCCGAGGTTCGCCGGAACCTGCGGCGCAACTACCTGTCGCACCTCTGCCACGGCCTGCTGGGTCAGACGGGCATGCGCCTCGTCAATGCGCCCACCTTCGTCCCGGTCTACATCGCGTCGCTGGCGGGCTTCGATGCCGCCGTGGGTCTCGCGCGGGGTCTGCAATACCTCGGCATGTCCCTTTCGCCGGTCGTCGGCGCCACGGTGATCGAACACCGGCGCCGCGTGCTGCCCGTGGGCTTCGTGGTCGGCGCGCTCATGCGGGTGCAGATCCTGGGGCTCGCATTGAGCGGGCTGCTGCTGCCCGCGCCGTGGTCGCTGGTGTCTGCCTGGCTCTTCCTGGGCCTGTTCGGCGCCTTCCTCGGGGTCCAGGGGGTCGTCTTCAGCTTTCTCGTGGCGAAGGTGATCCCCGTCGAGAAGCGCGGTGTGCTCCTGGGGCTGCGCAACGCGCTGGCGGGCGCCACCGCTGCCGGCGTCGCCTTTCTCGCCGGCCGCTATCTCATCGAGCCCGAGGCGCTGGGCAACGGCTACGCCGCGACCTTCCTGCTGGCCTTCGGGCTCACGTCGCTGGGGCTTCTGGTGCTGCTCTTCGTCCGCGAGCCGGCCACACCGCAGGTGCGCGAAGCGGCGCGGGTCGGGCAGCGTCTCCGGGAGCTTCCGGCGCTGCTGCGCTCCGACCGCTCCTTCACGCGCTACTTCGTCGCCCGCGCGCTCGCGGTGACGGGACGCATGGGCGTGCCCTTCTACGTGCTGTACGCGGCCGAACGGGTCCCGCTCGGCGGGCGCCGGCTCGGCGAGCTCACCGCGGCCTTCGTGGTCGGGCAGAGCGTCGGGAACCTGTTCTGGGGACTCGTCGCCGATCGCCGCGGTTTCCGGGCCGTCTTCCTGGCCGCGCTGACCCTGTGGATGCTGGCGGCGCTGCTGCTCATGTCGACGACGAGCTACGCTGCGCTGCTTCTCGTCTTCACGGCCCTCGGGGCGGGTCTCGGCGGCTTTCAGATGTCCGCGCAGAACCTCGTGCTCGAGTTCGGCTCGCGCCGGAACCTGCCCATGCGGATCGCCGTGGCCAATTCGGCCTCGGAGCTGGTGGCGGCGATCGGCGCCGTGCTCGGCGGGGTGCTGGCCGGCGCGCTCTCCTACGTCGCCGTCTTCTGGATCGCCATCGCCTTCCAGACCGCGGCGTTCGCGATGGTCGCCTTCTTCGTGGACGACCCGCGCCACCGAACCTGAAACGGGAAACGCCCGGGCCGGCTCACCGCACGGAGTGCGGTGGGAGGGGTAGCCAACCCGGGCGTCGTAGTTTCCGCTGCTGCTTGTCGGGCGTGGTGAAAGCACAGCAAGCTCCGTGCCAGCGTCGGTCCGCATCGCGGCAGGCGGCCTAAGTCCCCCGAAGAGCGGCGTTCTCGATCACGCGCGCGCGCGAGGAGCGGCAACTCTCGGGCAGCAAGCAGCGAGCGGTGACGCAATTTGTGTCGCGCCGCGCAAGGGATCGCGGTTCGCCGCGGCCTACCTGCGCATGCGGTGCGCAACGGCGCGCACATGGGCGGGTGTCGTTCCGCAGCAGCCCCCGACGATCCGGGCGCCGACCCCGAGCCAGGCCGCGGCGTGCGCCGCGAATTCGTCGGGCGTGCAGTCCTCGCTGCGCGAGAAGCCGGTCTCGTCGTCGGGGGCTCCGAGGTTCGCGTACGCGCCGAAGGGAAGACCGCTTGCCCGCAGCGACGGCCAGCAGGCGCCGACGTTCGACGGCGGCAGACAGTTCACGAGGACCGCCGCGGGATTCTCCCGCGAGACGGCGGCCACGGCGCTCTCGAGCGATTCGCCGGAAAGCAGCCGCGCCCCGTTCCAGCAGACGAAGCTCACGAGCGCCGTTGCGCCGGCTTCACCGGCGGCGCGCAGCGCGGCGACGGCCTCCCGCGCCGTGTTCATCGTTTCGACGAGGATGGCGTCGACCCCCGCCGCCGCGAGGTGGCGCGCGTGCTCGGCGTGCTCCCGCGCGAGGGCGTCGTCGTCCGGAACCCGGTCGGGCTCAAAGCAGTCCTCGAGCGTCGGCGCCGAGCCCACCACGAAGACCACGCGACCCGGGGCCGCCTGCTCGGCGGCGCTTCGCGCCAGCTCCACCGCCCGGCTCGTGAGCTCTCGCGCGCGGTCGCCGAGGCCGCCGCGCGCGAGGGTCCGGCGCTGGGTGCGGAAGGTGTTGGCCGTGAGCACCTCTGCGCCGGCCGCGGCGTAGTCCGCGTGGATGCGCTGCACGACGTCGGGTGCATCGACGAGGGCGCTGGCAGACCACAGCGGGAGCGCGGTGCGCACGCCGCGACGCTCGAGCTCGGTCCCGGTGGCGCCGTCGAGCAGCACGGGCCGGTCCTCGGCGAGGCGGTTGGCGAGATCGCGGGGCATGACGCCGTGGTTATACTCTCGCGCCCATGCGGGGTGTCGGTGCGGTCGCGGCTCACGCCCGGGCGGGCTCTGTGCAGCCGACGCGGCTCGCGGCTCGCGTCCGCGAGACTACCGCAGCCCCGCCGGACGACGAGTCGCCCGCCGCCCTCGCCGAGGCGCCGTGGCGGGCCGGCCGCTGCCGCGTCGGTCCCCTCGAGCTGCGCGTCGACGTCGAGGTGGGCGCTGAGGTCGCGAGCCTCCGGGCGATGCTGCGCAACGCGTCGGATCGGGATCTCATCCTGGACAGCGTCGTGCTGGGATTCCGCTGGACGGGTCACGGTGCGCGCTCCTTCCGCTTCCTGCGCCACGGCTGGCAGTCGTGGTCCTTCACGGGCGCCCGCGACCTCGACGAGCGGGGCGAGCCCGAGTTTCCGTCCGGTCCGTGGCTGCGGGGCATGCATCACGCCGCGGGATCGATTCCGCCGGACCGCCGGGGCTGGCACGAATCCGACCTCGTGACCGTCGTGGCTGCGAGCCCCGGCGGTCCCGCGTGCCTCGTGGGCGTGCTCGAAGGAGGCCGGAGCTTCGGCATCGTCTACGCGCGCCGCGACGGCGAGGTGCTTCGGCTGGAGGTGGAGCTGCGCCTCGAGGCGACCCTGCCGGCGGGAGCGACCCGGGAGCTCGAGCCGGTGCGCGTGGCGCTGGGCCGGGATCCGAGCGCCCTGCTCGAGGACTACGCCGCGGCCCACGGCCGCGCTGCCGGAGCGCGCACGGCGCGCCCCGCGCTCACGGGCTGGTGCACCTGGTACCACTTCTTCCACGACGTCACCGAGGACGACGTGCGGCGCAACCTCGACGCGCTGGCCGCGGCGCGCGACACGCTGCCCGTCGAAGTGGTCCAGATCGACGACGGCTATCAGCGTGCCGTCGGCGACTGGCTCGAAACGAATGCGAAGTTTCCGAAGGGCCTCGCCGCGCTCGCCGCCGAGATCCGCGCCGCGGGCTTCGTTCCGGGCCTCTGGAGCGCGCCTTTCTGCGTCGTCTCCGAGAGCCGTCTGTTTCGCGAACACCCGGACTGGCTGCTGCGGCGGGACGGCGACCGATTGCGCGGCCTCCTGCACCCGAGCTGGTCCGAGGACGCCTCGGTCTTCGTCCTGGACACGAGCCGCGAGGACGTCGCGGAACACCTGCGCGGGCTGTTTCACGCGCAGGTGTCGATGGGCTTCGCGTACCTCAAGCTCGACTTCCTCTACACCGCGGCGATGCGCGCGGAGGCCCGCGACGCCCTGGCTTCGCGCGCGGAGCGCTTCCGGCGGGGGCTCGACGCGATCCGCGCCGGCGCGGGCGAGGAGGCCTTTCTGCTCGGCTGCGGCTGCCCGCTCGGCGCCGCCGTCGGAGTCGTCGACGCCATGCGCATTGGTCCCGACGTCGCGCCCACCTGGGCACCGGACCCCGCGATCGCGATCCCCGGGCTGGAGGAGACCGTTCCCGCCACGCGCAGCGCCGTCCGCAACATCCTGGCGCGGGCCTGGACCCACCGCCGCCTGTGGCTGAACGATCCCGACTGTCTGATGGTGCGCGGCGAGCAGACGCAGCTCAGCCGGGAGGAGCGGCGAACCCTCGCGGTCGCCGTCGCCGCCACGGGTGGGATGGTGGTCCTGTCGGACGATCTACCGGGCCTCGCGGACGCCGATCGCGCGCTCTTCCGGGAGACGCTGAGGGTCGCCCGTGCCGTGGACCGCATGGGAATCCCGGGCTGCGCCCGGACGCCGGACCTGCTGGCCGCAGGCGGCGCCGGAAGCGTCTACTCTGCGAGCGCAGAGGGGGGATTCGTGGCCCTGGTGAACGCCGCCGACGAGCCGGTCCAGCGCCGCGTGGACCTGGCGGCCCTCGGCCTGGTTCCGCTGCGCGCCCCTCCCGAGCCGATCCTGGGCTCGGGCCCGCCGACCGGCGGCAAGGGTCCGCGCCTCGAGCGCGAGCTGGCGGGCCACGACAGCGCGCTCTTCCGCGTCGAGCGCGCGTTCTCGCTGGCGGTCTTCTGCGACTTCGACGGGACCTTCTCGGTTCAGGACGTCGGCTCGACCCTGGCGGTGCGGCACGCGCCGGACCTGCGCCCCGCGGTCTGGGCGCGCTACGAACGCGGCGAGGTCACCGCCTGGGAGTACAACATGGAGGTCCTCGACGGCCTCCCGCTGCCGTTGTCGGAGCTCGAGGCCTTCCTGCAGACCGTCGAGCTCGACCCCGGAGCCCGCGAGCTGGTCCGCTGGTGCGAGGAGAAGGGGGTCCCCTTCCGCGTGCTCTCCGACGGCTTCGACTACAACCTGAACCGCCTCCAGGTGATCCACGACGTGCGCTTCGCCTACGACGCCAACCGCCTGCGCTACGAGGACGGGCGCTGGAGAATCGAGAGCGCGCATCCCAACCCGAGCTGCGGCTGCGGCACCGGGACCTGCAAGCGCGACCGCATCGAGGCCTTCCGCGGCGACCACCCGGACGCGACGACGGTGCACATCGGCAACGGCCGCGTCTCGGACACCTGCGGCGCGCTCGCTGCCGACGTCGCCTTCGCCAAGGACTCCCTCGCGCTGGAGCTGGACCGGCGCGGCGTTCCCTACGAGCCCTTCGAGACCCTCCGCGACGTGATCCCCCGCCTGCAACGGATTCTCGACGCCGCCGCGTAGCGGCCGCGTCCCCCGCACGACGACGGGATTCGAATCCCGTGCGACGCGGTGAGACCGAGGTCGTCGGATCGACGGAAGGC
>JAOTUO010000459.1 GCA_029863845.1 Myxococcales bacterium | reverse complement strand
TTCGAGGGCCGGGAAACCATCCTGGCCGGCCACCGGGGCTGGGACGCCGGGGCCCTGCTCCTCGCCCGGTGGCTCGCGCGGCGCCTCCAGTCGCCCCTCTACGCGACCACGGCGACGCGCCTGCTGATCGACACGAACCGGTCGCTGCACAACCGCCACCTCTTCTCGGAGGTGACGTCGCGCCTCGGACGCGCCGAGCAACGAGAGCTCGTGGAGCACTACTACCTCCCGCACCGTCGAGCGATCGAGCGGAGAATCTCCGGCTGGATCCGCGCCGACGTGCGCGTGCTCCATCTGGCCGTCCACTCCTTCGACCCGCGGCTCGATCGCGACCGGGAAGACTGCGACCTCGGCCTCCTCTACGATCCGCGCCGACGCCGCGAACGCGAGCTGTGCCGCCGCTGGCAGGCCGCCCTGCGCGACCGAAGCGACCTGCGCGTACGACGGAATCATCCCTACCGCGGCCGAGCCGACGGCCTCACGACCCATCTGCGGAAGAAGCTTCCCGCCATCCGGTACGTCGGGATCGAGCTCGAGGTGAACCAGGCGCGGCTGAGCAGCCCCGGCGGCGCCCGCCGCCTCCGGCGGGCCCTCGCCTCGACGCTCGGGGTACTTCCTTCACCCACTGCGGCGGGAGTGGGGATCACCCGCGCAGATCGACGCGACGGATCTTCCCGCTGACGGTCTTGGGCAGCGCTGCCACGAACTCGATCGCACGCGGGTACTTGTACGGAGCCGTCGTCTGCTTGACGTGATCCTGGAGGCGCCGGGCCAGGTCGTCGTCGGCGCACACGCCGTCACGGACCACCACGTAGGCCTTCACGATGGAGCCGCGGTCGGGATCGGGCGCGGCGACGGCGGCGGCTTCGACCACGTCGGGGTGCTCGACCAGCGCGCTCTCCACCTCGAAGGGCCCGATCCGGTACCCGGCCGAGATGATCACGTCGTCGGCGCGCCCGACGAACCAGAAGTAGCCGTCCTCGTCCCGGTAGGCCCGGTCGCCGGTGACGTACCACTCGCCCCGCCGGCAGGCTTGCGTGGCGGCGGAGTCCCTCCAGTACCCGACGAAGAGGCCCGGCGGGCGGCCGTGCACGGCGATGTCGCCGACCTCCCCGGGCGGCATCCCCTTGCCCGCGTCGTCGATCACCTCGATGCGATGTCCGGGTACGGGAAGTCCCATGGAGCCCGGCCGCACGGGCATCCCGGGAAGATTGCCCACCATCAGGATGGTTTCGGTCTGCCCGTAGCCGTCGCGGATGGTGATGCCCGTCGCCTCGCGCCACGCGCGGATCACCTCCGGATTGAGGGGCTCGCCCGCCGAGACGCACTCCCTCAGTCTCGAGGCGCCGAGTGCGCGCAAATCCTCCTTGACCAGGAGGCGGAACTCCGTCGGCGGCGCGCAGAAGACGTGGGGCGCGACGTCGGCCAGCAGCGCTAGCTCGCGGCGCGCATCGAAGCGCCCGTGGAAAAGGAACACCTCCGCCCCGGCACTCCAGGGCCCGAAGATCACGCCGTAGGCCGCCTTGGCCCAACCGGTGTCGCTGGTGGTCCAAAGGCGATCGCCGTCGCGGGCGCCGTGCCAGAAGCGGGTCGTGTAGCGCTGGGCGTAGGTGTAGCCGTGGTCGTGCAGCACGGCCTTGGGCGGGCCCGTGGTGCCGGAGGTGTAGTAGACGAGGGCCGGGTCCGACGCGCGCGTCGCGTGCCCGGCGCCGCCGTCTTCGGGCGCCGCTTCGACGGCGGCGAGCAGGTCGCTCCAGCCCTCGGCTCGCTCGGCGTCGAGTGCGAGGAAGTGGCGGACGCCGCCGAGTTCCGCGCGGACGGCGTCGACCGCGGCCGTCTGATCGCGGGTCGTGACGATCGCGACGGCTCCGCTGTGTGCGGCCCGGTAGGCGATGTCCTTCGGGCGCAGGATCGTCGAGCTGGGGATGACGAGGGCCCCGGCCTTGAGCGCGCCCACGAGGACGATCTGCCACTCGGGAACGCGAGGCAGCATCACGATCACGGGCTGCCCCGGCCGGATCCCGAGCGCCTGGAACACATGGGCGACGCGGTCGGAGCCCCGGGCCATGTCGGCGAAGGTGAGGCGGCGCT
>JAOTUO010000158.1 GCA_029863845.1 Myxococcales bacterium | reverse complement strand
AGGTCCATCTCGACCCGGGCCCTCAGGAAATTGTCGAGCTCGATCGCGACCACCTGACCCACCTTGACGCCCGAGATCGTCACCGGCGCCCGCGCTGTGAGCCCGCCGATCTCGTCGAAGGTCGCGTAGAGCGTGAGCCCGCCGGGGCCCTTGTAGGAGAGGCCGCCCAGGTGGATCGAGAGGTACCCGACCGCGCCCAGGCCGACCAGCACGAACAGACCCACGATGAGATCCCGGACGGGTGAAGGCCGCATGCTGAGAACCTCCCGGCGCGCCGAGCGCGCTCAGACTCCCCACAGCGCGGTGATGACGTAGTCGGAGAGCAGGATCGCGACGGAGCTGACGACGACGGTCCCGGTGGTGGCCGCGCTCACTCCGGCAGACGTCGGCTCGCTCGTGTAGCCGCGATAGGTGGCGATGACGCCCACGAGGGCCCCGAAGGTGACGGCCTTCACCAGGCTCCCGGCCACGTCGTCCACGAACTCGACGGACTGCTCGAGGCTCGTCAGATAGGTCCCGCCGTCCACGCCGAGAAGCCGCACGCCCACCACGTAGCCCCCGAACACCGCACACACGAAGAACAGCGCGCTCAGCAGCGGCATGACGAGGACCATAGCCAGCGCCTTCGGGCTCACCACGAATTCCATGGGGTCGATCGACATCATGCGCAGCCCGTCGAGCTGCTCCGTCGTCACCATGGAGGCGATCTCGGCCGCGATGGCCGAGCCGGCGCGGCCGGTGACGAGCAACGCCGTGAGGACCGGCCCCAGCTCACGAATCAAAGAGAGGCCCACCACGGCGCCCAGCGACCCCTCCGCGCCGAAGCGCGAGAGGGTTGTGTACCCCTGGAGTCCCAGGACCGCGCCGACCGTCGCGCCCGACAGGCAGATGATGGCCAGCGAGAGCACCCCCGTGTCGAAGATCTCGCTGACGAGCCGCCGGAAGCGAAACGGCGGCTTCACCGCGCTGAGGAAGATCTTGCCCACAAACACCGCGATGCCGCCGAGGTGTTGTACCAGGCCCGTCGTGCGGAGGCCCAGTCGCTCGATCGCCGGCGCCCTCACGCCGCCGCCCCCGGGTCGGCGGCGCTCTCGGCCGCGCCCGTCGCGACCGGACCGTCCCGCTCGGCCTCGAGGAACTCGACGACGCGCGAATCGGCGCTCGCCAGCACCTCCGCCGGCGGTCCCGCGATCGCCCGGCCGTCCACCAGGAACGTGAGCCGGCCCGCCATCCGAAGCGACGAGGCGAGGTGGTGGGATGTGACGATCAGGGTGATCCCCAGGCGGCGGTTCAGCTCCACCATCAGCGCCTCGATGCGGCGGACGTTCACGGGATCCAGACCCGAGAACGGCTCGTCGCACAGCACGATCTCCGGATCCGTGACGATCGCCCGCGCGAGGCCGGCGCGGCGAACCATGCCTCCGGAGAGCTGCCGCGGATAGAGATCCCCGGTGCCCGGAAGGCCCACCGCCTCCAGTCGCTGGCCCACCTGCCGAGCGATCGCCTCTTCCGAGAGATCACTGTGCTCTCGCAGCGGTAGGGAGACGTTGTCGAAGATCGTCATGGAGTCGAGGAGCGCCCCGCCCTGGAAGAGCATCCCGATCTGGTTGCGCACGACGAACAGCGCCCGCTCGGAGATGCGGGTGATGTCCTGCCCGGCGATGCGCACGCTGCCGCCGTCGGGACGCTGAAGCCCGGCGATCAGGCGCAGGACCGTGCTCTTCCCGGCTCCGCTGCCCCCGAGCACCACGCTGATCTGGCCGCGCGGGAAGCCGCAGCTGAGGCCCCGAAACACCCGGCGGCCGCCCAGGGTGAGATCCACCCCGTCGAGCACGACCCGGAACTCCTGTCCGCCGTCCTCGCTCATGAGAACCCGCTCGGGACCGACGCTCGCCCGATTCGCCCTCGCCCGATTTTCCGCAGGATCCCCCCGACCCCCCGTCCCGGAGCAAGCCGCGGAAAGTCTAGTCCAGTATGGGGCGAAACATGCAAGACGGTCCGGATTGTCAAATGCCGGCTCGTCGGGTACCGAGTCGGCTCCGGCTTCGGAGCGCGGATGCCCACGATCGCCGCCAGTATCGAGGCTGCCGGCCGGCAGCTGTGTCGAGACGTCGCCCGTCTGCGCTTCGGGTCCCCCGTCACCCACGTCTACAACCCCCTGGCGTACGCGCGGCGGCCTCACGGCACCTACGTGCGGGCCTATGGAAGCTCGCGAAAGCGCGTTCTGTTCCTGGGGATGAATCCCGGCCCCTTCGGCATGGCGCAGACGGGCGTTCCCTTCGGCGACGTGGAGAGCGTGCGGGGGTGGCTCGGAATCCTGGCGCCGGTGTCGCGGCCGAGGCGCGAGCACCCCAAGCGGCCGGTCCTGGGCTTCGACTGCCCCCGGGGAGAGGTGAGCGGAGCGCGGCTGTGGGGCGCCGTCGCCGAACGCTTCATCACGCCCAGGCGATTCTTCGCGCGTCACTACGTCGCCAACTACTGTCCGTTGGTCTTCATCGAGGCGAGCGGGCGCAACCGCACGCCCGAAAAGCTTCCCGCCCACGAGCGGGAGGCCTTGTTCGCCCCCTGCGACCGGCACCTTCGACGCCTGGTGGATATCTTCGAGCCCGAGTGGGTGGTGGGGATCGGGGCCTTCGCCGCGGAGCGGGCGCGCGCGGCTGTGGGGGATCGCGAGCTGCGGATCGGGCGCATCCTGCACCCGAGTCCGGCCAACCCGCGGGCCCAGCGCGACTGGTCGGGCCAGGCGACGCGGGAGCTCACGACCCTCGGCGTGTGTCGCGAGCATCCGCGCCGGCGGTGACGCGCCGCAAACGCGGCGACCGGAGGGAAGAACGCCCATGGTCCGAACGCTTCTCGCAGCGGCGGTCTTCGCGCTCGCAGCGCTCGCGGCCGGCCCCGCGCGAGCTGCCGATTCCTCCCCCTGGTTCGAGGCCGGGAGGGAGGCGGTCGCCCACGCGCGACGGCTGGAGGCCGCCCGCGACTCCGGCGCGCGAGCGAGCAACGTCATCCTGTTCGTCGCCGACGGCATGGGGATCAGCACCGTGACCGCCGCGCGCATCCTCGAGGGACAGCGCCGCGGCGGGAGCGGCGAGGAGAACTGGCTCGCCTTCGAACGCCTCCCCCACACGGCCCTGGTCAAGACCTACAACACGAACCAGCAGACGCCCGACTCGGCGGGGACGATGACGGCGATCGTGACCGGCGTGAAGACCCGCGCCGGGGTCCTCTCCATCGACGGGTCAGTGGCGCGCGGGGATCACTCCGGCGTCGCCGGGCACCGCCTGACCACGATCCTCGAGCAGGCCGAGGATCGCGGCCTCTCGACCGGAATCGTCACCACCACGACGCTCAGCCACGCGACACCGGCGGCCTGCTACGCCCACTCGGCGAACCGCGACTGGGAGGACGACTCGAAGCTTCCCGAGGCGGCGCGCGCCGCGGGCGTCCCCGACATCGCGCGCCAGCTCGTCGAGTTCCCCCGCGGCGACGGCCTGGAGGTGGCCCTCGGTGGCGGGCGGACGCACTTCCTTCCGGCCGGAACGCCGGATCCCGAGCACCCGCAGCGCACCGGATCCCGCCTCGACGGGCGCGACCTCGCGGCCGACTGGGTCGCGCGCCGCCCGAACTCGACCTACGTCTGGAACCGCGAGCAGTTCGAGGCGGTGGAGGCGACGGGCCGCCTGCTCGGCCTCTTCGAGGTCTCCCACATGAACTTCGAAATCGACCGCGCGGCGGACGTGGCCGGTGAGCCCTCGCTCGCGGAGATGACCGCGAAGGCCATCGAGATCCTGTCGCGCAATCCGAAGGGCTACTTCCTGATGGTGGAGGGCGGGCGCGTCGACCACGGCCACCACGTCGGCAACGCCCACCGCGCGTTGACCGAAACGATCGAGTTCTCCCGGGCCGTCCAGGCGGCGCTGGACGGGACGGATCCGCGCGAGACGCTCGTCGTCGTGACAGCCGACCACAGCCACGTCCTGACGATCGGCGGGTACTCCACGCGCGGCAACGACATCCTCGGACGCGTGGTGCGGAACGACCCCCGGGGCGAGCCGCAGCCCGAGCCGTCCCTCGACAGCCGCGGCCGAACCTACACGACCCTCGGCTATCAGAACGGACCGGGACGGGTCGTCAGCCAGGTGGTGTGGCCCGACGAGATCACCGGGTGGCGGCGTCTGTGGCTGGGCCTGAAGGCGCGCGTCGGCTGGCTCCAGCGCGGCGCCGACTCCGCGCGCGTCGACACGACGGACCCGGACTATCTGCAACAGGCGGCGGTGCCCCTGTTCGGAGAGACGCACGCGGGCGAAGACGTGAGCGTCTACGCCGGCGGCCCCGGCGCCTGGCTCTTCCACGGCGTGCACGAGCAGAGCTACGTGTACCACGCCATGGTCGAAGCCCTGGGGTGGTCCGACGCGGCGTCGCCCTGAGACCGCGACGCATCAGCGGTCGGGCTCGAAGGGGGGCAGTCCCACGCGCGCGAGGCTCTCGGCGGTGAGCGGGACGTAGGCGCGAACGGCCTCGTCGCGGACGTAGAGGGGATCGGCCACGGTCCTCGGGGCGTAGCCCTCGCGCTGGAGGTCGATCTTGCGCAGCTTGAAGGTCGCGGTGATGTCCGCCTCCCGCGACAGGCGTACGAACACCGGCGCGGCGTAGCCGGGAAGTCGCGTCGCCGTGTAGGTGAAGAAGGCGCGGCCGTCGAAGCCCTCGGGGCGGCGAAAGACGAGCGCCGCCATTCCCGCCCGCCCCTCGTGCCCCGGGACCTTCACGCCGTAGACGTTCGCGACCTCGAGGCCCGGGAACCCCCCGACGGCCTCCGCCACCTCCTGGGTCGACACGTTCTCGCTCTTCCAGCGGTAGCTGTCGCCGATCCGATCGACGAAGTAGAAGTAGTCGTCCTCGTCGCGGCGCAGCAGGTCGCCCGAGCGGTACCAGGCGTCGCCCTCGGTGAAGACGCCGCGCAGGATCTTGCGCTCCGTAGCCTCGGCTGAGGTGTAGCCCTCGAAGCGGCCGGCGCCCGAGTCCGGCAGGTCCGGGATCATGCCGATGAACTCGCCCACCTCGCCCGCCTCGCACTCGATCATCCGGCCCTGGGCATCGCGCGGGTGAGCGCCGGCCTCGACGTCGTAGCGGACGAGGCGGCCGTTGTGGAGATTCGCGAAGGGGATGCGCCCGCAGGAGCCGACCCGGTCGTCGAGGTTGATCAGCGAGGTGTTGGCCTCGGTCGAGCTCCAGCCTTCGAGGATGCGCTCCACACCGAAGCGCCGCTGGAAGTCCTCCCAGATGTCGGCGCCGAGACCGGCGCCCATCATGACGCGGAGTCCGTGGTCGCGGTCGCGATCGGAGGCCGGCTGGCTCAGCAGGTAGCGGCAGATCTCGCCGACGTACTGGAAGCCGGTCACGCCGTAGCGGCGGACGTCGTCCCAGAACCGGCTCGCGCTGAAGCTCCGGCGCAGCGCGACGGCCGCCCCCTGCGACAGGGCGCAGGACACGACCACCATGCCTCCGGCCCCGTGGTAGAGCGGCAGCACGCAGTAGATGACGTCTTCCGGCCCGTAGCCGGCGACCGCGGACATCCCGTCGCCCACGCCGAGGTAGCGCATGTGACTCAGGCGTGCGGCCTTGGGAAGACCGGTCGTGCCGGACGTGAAGATGTGGAAGAGGTCGTCTCCCGCCACGAGGCCCGCGCGCACGGCGCGATCCGGGTTCTCGTCGGGCATCCGCGCGAGCGTCCCGGTCCAGTCGGCGGCGCCGGCGGGCAGGTCGACCGGCTCCGCAGCGTCCCGGTGGACCAGGAGGCGCCAATTCCCGTCGCCGAGGCTCGCGGCGTTGGCGAGACACTCTCCGCCGGCGAGAAGAACCCGGGCACCCGTCTCCGCGAGGGCGTGGCGCAGCGGGTCGCCCCGCGCGTGGGTGTTCAGCAACGCGGTCGTGACGCCGAGCTTGGCGAGCCCGGCCCAGCTCGAGAGGAACTCCGGGCGGTTTTGCATCAGCAGGGCCGCCGTGTCGCCGCGGCGCAGCCCGGCCTCGCGCGCCGCGTGCGCCACGCGGTTTGCCGCCTCGTTGAATTCGCCGTATGTGACGCGCCGGTCCTCGCTGAAGAGAAAGATCCGGTCGGGGTGGCTCGCCGCTCTCTCCTCGATCCGATCGCCGACGGTGTAGGTCTGGCGCGGCGTGTGACGGAGCGTCGCCGACGACAGCTGGGAGAGCTTGGCCAGCGTGGCGTCGCGATCAACCGCCATGGCGCGGACTCTACCATGCACCGCGAACGCGATCGTCGCACGCCGACTCGTGGGCGTGCTGCACGGTGCACGCCTCCGCCGCCAGGGGAAGCGAGGCGATTCCCGAAGCTCGCTTCAGAAGTCGATCTGGGCGCGCATCTGGAAGATGTTCCCGGCCCCCTCGATTCCCCCCGTCGCCGGCGGAGGCGTGGGATTCGTCGACACGCGGTCGTCCACGTCCCCGTGGATGTAGTTGAACATGAGCCGCAGGTTCGGGTAGAGGTACCAGTTGACCCCGAGGGTCACGTCCCAGAGCCGGCCGCCCGTCAGGTCGTTGTCGTCCAGGTCCAGGTACGAATAGCGGGCCGCCACCTCCCAGGCGCCCCAGTCGCCCCGAGTCGGGTTGAAGTTGGCCTTCGGCTTGACGCGCCCGAAGCGCCCATAGCCCAGCTCGTAGGGGCGATGCTCGCCGGTGAGGAACCAGCTGACGTAGGCGTACATGCCCCAGAGAGTCGCGTCTTTCGTCCCCTGGACGCCCTGCCAGTTGGCGGTCACCTCGGCCTGGGCCGAGAAGGGACCGCGGACGCCGGCGAGCTCCAGGTTCAGGATGTCGGAGTCGGTGGCGGCGAAGAGCTCGGTGTCGAGCCAGTACTGCGCCAGGTGCGCCTCGGGGCGCTGGCGATACCGCAGGTTGTCCGGCGCCCCGTCCCGGAACTGGTGGATGTAGGCCAGACCCACGTGCACGACGGTCTCCCCGTCGTCGGCGTACAGGGGCGTGCCGACCAGGCGGCCCGCCAGGTCGAACTGGGCCTCGTTCCAGTCGTTGAAGGCGAAGCCCTGCTCGTTGGTGCCGTAGAACACCCCGGCCTGCCACAGCAGCTTCTTCTCCAGCGGGCTGCCCTCGGCCATGATGCCCATGTTGCGGCCGGGGAAGAACACGTTGTTGAGGCCGCGCTCCATGAACGTGATGTACTTGGAGCTCGTCATCTCGGCCAGCAGGAAGGGCTCCTTGAAGTGGCCGACGCGCACGGCCCTCACAGGTCCGAGATCCTTCAGGCCCAGGTAGACGTCCGTGAAGTCCGTATTCCCGTCGCCGGTGTTGGCGAACTCGTACTCGGCCTTGAAGAAGACCCGCTCGTAGACGGTGCCCTCGAAGAAGATCCGGGCGCGGCGAAACTCCACACCGCTCCCGTCCTTCGGGTCGATGCCCAGCGCCGTCAGGTTCTGGTCGAGGCTGTCGTTCAGCCAGACCAGTGCCGCGTCGGCCATGATGCGGCCGCCGAACTTGAGCTGGAAGGCCCCGTCGTTGCGCGCGAGATTGAAGCCGTCGCTCCACTTGAAGGTCCAGTCCGTCGCGGCGCTCGCGACCGGCGCCGGCGCGGTGTCGGCGGCTGCGGCGACGGCCGCGGTCCCCGAAACCTGCTCCTCGCGCGACTGCTCGAGCAGATCGTCGTACTGACTCCGGCTGATCTGTCCGGAGCTCAGCATGATGTCGAGAAGCTTCTCGACCACCGGCTTGTCGCCCCCGGCCGACTCTCCGCCGACGTCATCGGCCAGAGCGGTCGGCCCCCAGGCCGTCCCACAAGCGACTACGGCAAGCGCCGCCCAGATCGTCTTTGCGTTCACGTGTGCTCCCTCCCTCGGGTCTGGGGGGGGGAAGCATAACCGCGCTTCACGAAGCATGGTCACGGAACGGCGGCGAACCGATGGATTTCCCGTTCAGGCTCTCGACGAGGCGCGGACGATGACGAGGCCCAGGCCGGTGCGGCTTCCCGCGAGCGTCGCAATCGCGCCACGGGAATGTAACCTTGCGGTCCACCACGGAGGATTCGAAGGACGTGCCCGCGCCCCGAGGCCGCGATCTCGAGCTCACGCGCCGACGCCTGACGGACTGGTTTTCCGCCCGGCTGCCGGAGGCCGAATCCATCCGCGTCTCCGCTCTCACGGGCCCCGGGGCCACCGGCTTCTCCAGCGACACGCTGATGTTCGACCTCGACACCCGCGAACGGGGCCGTGAAGTGCACCGGCCGCTCGTCGTTCGCATCCAGCCCACCGGCTTCCAGGTCTTTCCCGAGTACGACATGGGACGCCAGTTCGGGATCCAGCAGGCGCTCGCGCCGACCGCGGTGCCGACGGCGCGGATGCACTGGAGCGAAGAGGATGCCGCCGTCCTCGGTGCCCCCTTCTACGTGATGGAGCGCGTCGAGGGACGCATCCCCAGCGACAACCCCCCCTACCACATGGGGGGGTGGATGACCGAGATCCAGCCCGAGGAACGCGCCTCGATCTGGTGGAGCGGCCTCGAAGTGCTGGCGCGCATCCACGGCCTCGACTGGGAGGCTCTCGGGCTCGGGCACCTGGCGCGGCCAGGCGGAGCGGAGCGGAGCGCCGAGGGGCCGGGGCGCGGAGCGAGCCCGCTGGAGCGTCACCTCGACGACTACAGCGCGTTCCTCGCCTGGGCCTGGGACGGCAAGCCCCACACCACCTGCACACCGGCGCTGGAGTGGCTCTACCAGAACCGACCGCAGGAGCCGGAGCGCCTCGTGCTGTGCTGGGGCGACGCACGCATCGGAAACATGATCTTCCGCGACAACCGCTGCGTCGCCGTCCTCGACTGGGAGATCGCGACGCTGGGCAGCCCGGAGGAGGACCTCGCGTGGTGGCTCTACCTCGACCGGCACCACAGCGAAGGTGTGGGAGTTCCCCAACTGCCGGGCTTTCCGAGCCGCGAGGAGACCGTCGCGCGCTACGAGGCGTGGTCGGGGCACCGGGTGCGGCACCTCGACTACTACGAGCGATTCGCCGCCCTGCGCTTCTCCGTCATCATGGCCCGCCTGGCGAAGCAGATGCAGGCCTACGGGCTGCTCCCGGCCGACTCGGATTTCGGGGTCACCAACCCCTGCTCGCGCCTGCTCGCCCGCCTGCTGGATCTCCCCGACCCCGTCGCCGGGACCGCGGACTGAGAGCACGGCTCGCACACGGCGCTGCCGAGCCCCGGAATGCAGTGGGAGGCGGAGCGGTGCTGAGCCGAGGAGGCCGCTAAAGCCGGGCGACCGGGACCGCCGATACGACCCCTGGCGGACGCGACTCGGGGGTGGTGTCGCATGCTGGGGGCGGTCACCGGGGGTGTGGAGCTCGCA
>JAOTUO010000157.1 GCA_029863845.1 Myxococcales bacterium | reverse complement strand
GATCCTGGTCGAGTTGGCGAAGCAGGCGGAGGCCCAGGGCCTGCACGGCTGCTTCGCTCCCCAGGTTCACGGCCCGCCCTTCCTCCCGCTCGCGACGGCGGCGGCCGTCACGCAGCGGATCCAGCTCGCCACCGGCATCGCGATCGCCGCGGCGCGCAGCCCCTTCGAGACGGCCATGGCGGCCCTCGACATGGACCGCATCTCGGGCGGGCGTTTCGTGCTCGGGATCGGCGCCAGCGTGCTCGCGTGGTCCCGCGGCCTCTACGGCGCACCCGAGCACAAGCCCCTGGCGCACCTGAGCGAGACGGTGGCGGCGGTGCGTCACATCGTGCGCGGCGCCCACCGCGGGCTCGAACCCTTCGAGGGCGAGTACTACCGGGCCGACTTCCAGGCGCTGCCGCCCACGGAGCCCCCGGTGCGCGAGGAGATCCCCATCTGGATCGCCGCCCTGCGCGCCCCCATCGTCCGGATGGCCGCGAGGATCGGCGACGGCCTGATCGGCCACCCCATGTGGTCGATCGGGTGGGCGATCGAGAAGATGATCCCCGAGCTCGAGTCGGCTCTCGCGAAGGCCGGTCGCCGGCGCGACGAGATCGAGGTCAACCTGTGGCCCTGGGCGGCGCCGAACCCGAACGAGGCCGAGGCCATCGAGGACGCGCGTCCGACCATGGCCTTCTACGGCGGGGTGAAGCAGTACGAGTCGTTCTTCGAGGCCCACGGCTTCCTCGACGTGGCGCGCAAGCTCCAGGAGGGCGTGGGGCGAGGCGACTACCGGAGCGTCGCCCACCTCGTGCCCGACGAGATGGTCCGGACCTTCGTCGCCGTGGGCGAGCCCGAGAAGGTGCGCGAGCGGATCGGACAGCTCTCGGGCGTCGTCGACTCCCTGTGCATCGTCCCCCCGGTCTACGCGCTACCGCCGGCGAAGGTGTTCGCCTACACGGCCCGCATCGCGGAGACCTTCTACCGCGACTGAAGCCGCCTCGGAGGAGGCGCCGATGCCGCTCGACGTAGAGACGCTCGCCCACGGCTTCGGCCTCGTCGAAGGGCCGCGCATGGACCCCGACGGCAGCCTCTACTTCAGCGACGTCACCCACGGAGGCGTCTACCGGCGAGCCCCGGACGGGTCGCTGGAGACCGTGGTGCCAAAGCGCAAGGGCGTGGGGGGAATCGCGCTGCACGCAGAGGGCGGGCTCGTGATCTCGGGGCGTGACGTGTGCCACGTGAAGGACGGGGCTACGCGGACGCTGCTCGAGCGGCCCGAGGGCGTCGGCGGCTTCAACGATCTGTTCGTCGACGCCACCGGGCGCGTTCTCGTGGGGACGCTGCGCTCGAATCCCTTCGATCTCGGCGCCGAGCGCGAGCCGGGCGAGTGCTGGCGCATCGACGGCGAGGGCAAGGCAACGGTCCTCTACGCGGGCGTGGGCCTCTCGAACGGAATCGGGTTCTCGCCCGACGGGCGCACCCTCTACCACTCCGACACGGCGGCGGGCGCGGTGCTCGCCCACGACGTGGACGCGGACGGCTCCGTCGCGAACCGCCGTGTGTTCGCCGAGTGCGACGCCCCCGACGGGCTGGCCGTCGACGCCGCCGGCGGTGTCTGGGTCGCCAGCTACGGCGGCGGCGGCGTGGTGCGCTTCGACGCGTCGGGACGCACCGATCGCCGCGTCGAGGTGCCGGCGCAGCTCGTTTCGAGCTGCTGCTTCGGCGGCGAGGACCTCCGCGACCTCGTCGTCACCAGCCAGGACAACACCGAGGCGCCCGAGCGCCGCGGCTCGATCTTCCGCCTGCGCACGGACCTCCCGGGCCTCCCGCCCCCGCTCGCGCGGGTCTGACGCGCGCACCATCCGTACGAAGCGGAGGTGTGGGCTGGTGTCGCCTGGGAAGGGGCCGGGGGGAGGGACGCCACCTGCCATCCGTCGCCCGGATACCATACATCCATATACTGTTGACCCTGCCCGAAAATGCTGGTCCAATATGGCGGCTCGTCGACGAGAAGGTGACAATGAGCCGATTCCTGGACGCTGTTCAGGAGGTCGTCGGTGACCGGCCCGTCGCGGTCGTCGATCCCCGACCGCAGGATCGGGAGCGCGACAGTCGCCCCTTCCAGGTACTGACGGTGACGAGCAACAAGGGTGGAGTCGGAAAGACCACCGTTGCGACCAACCTGGCGATCTACTTGCGCGCCTTACGCGAGGATCTGCCCATCCTCATCCTCGGCTTCGACGAGCAGCCCACGATCGACCGCATGTTCGCGCTCGCGCCGGATGCACCCGCCGAGACCGTGACGAGCGCGATGCGCCGGGGGAACCTGGCGTCGGCTCTGCGGCTGGGGCAATACGGCATCCACTACGTGCCAACCGGGCCGGACGTCGGCGAGCTCAAGGGCGAGATCGGCAATCCCTTCCACCTGCGCACCGTGCTCGACCGAACCGGATGGCACGGGCTCGTCATCATCGATACGAAGAGCGACCTCGAAGTCCTCACCCAGAACGCCATCGCGGCGAGCGATCTCGCGGTCGTCCTCGTCACGGATCACGCGTCGATGACCGAGGCGCAGAAGGTGTTCGATTTTCTCGACGAGCTGGATCGGCCGTGGGATCGCGCGCGCATCCTCCTCTCGCTCGTCGATCTCCGGGTGAATTACGGCCAGGGCGAGAAACAAGACATCCTGGCCCTCCTGGTCGCCGAGATCCGACGCCGGCGGTACCCGCTGTTCGAGAGCTTCCTCTCTCGCAGCCCGAAGATCGAGACGCTCCACACCAACCCGGAACGGCGGGTCCTCTCGATACTGCACGGGGCTCCCGGCTCCATCGTCCACCGGCAGATGTGTCATCTGGCCCAAGAAGCAAGCGAACGCCTCGCGCAACGAGCTCACCGCTCGAGCACGCCAGGCCCACGCAGCGAAGCGAACCCGACAGCGATCGATCCGACCCCCTGGCTCTGGCACGACCTCGGAGCCCCGGAAGCCGACGCGACCTCCGAGACCGGCGGATCCGGCTGAATCCGCCGCAGGAGTCCCATTGCCCCCAGGCGATGGGGGTCTGCCCACCGGCAGTAGCCCGCACCCGGCTGTCCGTCATCGCTGCGCAAGTCCGGCGCAACTTCGAAGCGAACCCCGCCGGGCGCCCGCGAACCCGGGCGCAAGTCTGCGGGCGGTCCTGCGGCGCCGACCCGGCATTCGATGACATTCGAGGGGTGGGGAAACCACTACACACCGGAGTCCCTGCTCCGGATGGAGTCCGGCACGAGAACGCGGAAGCAGCCGGCTCCGAAGGGCGACGTGTGGAGGCACGCCGAGTGCGAGAAATGCGACGTCATGTGGAACCAAGCCCTCGGCAACGCCAACTGCTTCGCTGCGTTTCACGTCCTCGGGCTCGTCCTGGCCGTCGCGACGTTCTACTTCGCGGAGTGGCAGGTGCAGTCCTCGAGATCGGCGACGGTCGTGCACAGCCGGTCGCACGCCGACACCAGCCGCGGTCAGCGCATCGACATGGATCTCGTGCGCGCCGACTCCACCGCGGTCCTCGGAAGCGACCTCGCGCTCCGCTACGGCCGGCTCTACGGCGTTCCCAGCCGCGACCTGTTGACGAGCGACTGGCACCACCGCAATCCACTGCTCGGGGCCGGATCCCGCATCGGAGCCGGAACCGCGCCGACCGTCGTCCCCGAGCCCTCCACCAGCCTCCTCCTCGCCTCCGGCCTCGCGGCGCTGGCGGTGCGGCGTAGGCGAATGAGCCGGTCGCCCCGACGAGAAGCGGCCTCCGCGGTCGCGCCTGGCTGACGCTCCGGTCGACCTCAGGGCCCCCTCCGCGCCAGCCAATCCCTTCACGTCCTTCCTCATCTCGACACGCCTCCTGCGAGAATCCCCTCTTAATCACGTGTCCAAGAAGACCCTGTGGCGCTGGATTCTCCCCGTGTTGGCGAGCTCTTCGAAGGGCGGAAGTTTCTTGCGCTTTGGGGGCGGTAGCTGCGCTCCCGCTGCGTCTGTGCTGCCTCTCCGCAGCGTCACAGAGTTGTGATTCGTTACGTCCAACCCGCTCGCCGCCACTCACTCGACGTGAACGAGTCAGCGTTGGGTGATCGAGTGCGAGGAGAGCGGCTACCGCGGCAACTTTCGCGCAGATGGGGCCCGGCTCTCGCATTGCTCGTGGCGCTCGTCGTCACTACGGCGCCCACTGCCGGGCACGCGACATCGGAAGAACGCGAAGCCTCTCTCCATCGGGCTCCATTCGGCCGCGGCCAGACACATTGGGGCCTTGGTGGGGGCTATGCCTTCTCCATCCATCGAAACGGACCGACGTCGAGGAATTCCACCTACGGGGCTACCGGCGCCAGCCTGGCGATCGGGATCACCGATCCGATGGGGGGCGGCGCCTGGTACGGTGGGAACATCGACCTCATGCTGGAGGGGGCATACCTGTTCGCGTCGCAGCCCTCGACGGGCAGGGGTGGAGGCGGCTCGGTGTTGCTCCGTTGGAACTGGCTCGGCGGCGGGCGATTCGTTCCGTTTGCGAACGTGGGCGCGGGAATCGTCGATCTCAACTTCAACCTTCCGTCTCAGCGCGATGGCTTCAACTTTCTGCTCCAGGGCGGCCTCGGGGCCCACGTCTTCGTCACGGAGCGGCGGGCGCTGACGGCAGAATGGCGCTACCAGCACATTTCGAATGCCAACCTCCGCCTCCCCAACAAAGGGGTCGATACGAGCGCCTTCTTGGTCGGCGCAACGTTCTTCTACTGAGACGGGTCGAGCGCGTCGCTTCGGCCATGGCCGATGGATAGCACGCCCGCTTCACCCGCGGCGCGCGCTCCGCGGTGGCACGGGATGCAGAGATCCGGGATCGTCGGCGCGGGGAGCGAACCCTGCGGTGAAGCAGCTGATCGATTACGTGGTGGGCTACCTCCGAGAGGATTTTCATCTCGGCTACTACGCCACCATCGGCGTCTTCCTGGCCGCCGCATTCACTCTCAACTTCTCCGGCGATTTCAAGCGCGAGATCCTCAATCCCACCCTCCACCACCCGATCGGCATCGTCTACTTCTGCCTCTTCTACGGCTGTGCGTACTACTTCGCGACGATCGCCTGGGCCTGGTTCCACCGGGACGCGCGGCTGTTGCGGTCGCGGGCCTTCTGGGGCATCAGCGCGTTCGTCGTCGTCTCCATGGCACTCGACAACTACTCGACGAATCTGCCCCCCGTGCTGGTCACGGGCATGGCGCTGCCGGAGCCCGTCGAATACTGGGTGCACGGGTGTCTCTGGAACCTGGACCGGATGCTGGCCATCGCGATACCCGTCGTCCTGTTTCGGCGTCTCGTGGACAAGCGGGGCGGCGCCTTCTACGGCATTCGGTTGGCGGGCTTCGATTGGCGGCCCTACGCCACCGTGCTCCTCGTCATGGTGCCGCTGATCGCGTGGGCCTCTTTTCAGCCCGCGTTCCTCGCGACCTACCCAACCTACCGCGCGGGATCGGCCGAGGCGTATCTGGCGGTGGGTCACGCCGCGACCTTTGGCGTCTATGAAACCAGCTACGCATTGCGTTACGTCTCCATCGAGCTGTTCTTTCGCGGCTTTCTCGTGCTCGGGCTGGAGAAACACCTCGGCCGTGCCGTCCTGATGCCCATGGTCACCGTGTACGCCTTCTGGCACTTCGGAAAGCCGCTTCCGGAAGCGCTCGGCTCCATCGTCGCGGCCTACGTGCTGGGCGTGTTCGCGCTACGCACCCGCAGCATCGTCGGCGGCATCATCGTCCATGTGGGCGTGGCTCTCGGAATGGAGTTCGCCGCCTACTTGCAGACCTTCGTCTTCGGGCGTTGAGGGGGGGGCGACGCCGCTGCCGGAGCCCGGCGCAACGCTGCAACTCGCCGTGGGAGTCGCATTCGCGGCGGTCGTGGGGCGCAGACGAATGAGCCGTCAACCGTCCACGGAACCCAGGTAACTTGAGACCCCTACCGACCCCTTCAGCCTTGCTCGGCGAACGAGTATCCTGAACACGGGTAACGCCTGTCGCAAAATCTGTTGTCGCAGGCGAATCCGAGGATAAGGTTTCTGTCGCTTTGCGGCACAGCCAGGAACAAAAGGCATGGCATGCGGCTACTCGTATTGACCCTTTTCTTCTTCTCCGGCGCATGCGGCCTCGTCTACCAGATCGTCTGGGTCCGGATGCTGACGAATGTGTTCGGGACGACGGCCGCCGCCGTGGGCGTGGTGCTGGCGGCGTTCATGTCGGGGCTTGCGCTTGGGAGCTGGCTCCTTGGAAGAGCGGCGGACCGCAACCCCAACCCGCTTCGCCTCTACGCCAACCTGGAGATCGGCATTGGCCTCGCGGCACTCGCCGCACACCTTCTGCTTGCGCGGATCACACCCGTGTATCTCGCGCTATACGAGATCTCCGGACATTCCGAAGCGGCGCTCGCGGCGGCACGTTTCCTCCTGGCCTTTGGCCTCGTCATGATGCCGACTTTCCTGATGGGGGGGACACTGCCCGTGCTCGCGCGATTCGTTTTCAGGCGACTCGCGGCGGCGGGTGCTGATCTCAGCACGCTCTATGCCATCAACACCATTGGCGCGGTCACTGGAGCCCTGGCGTGCGGCTTCTACCTGATCGGAACCTTTGGCATCCATGTGACCGTCTACATCGCGGTCGTGGGTAACCTCGGCCTTGGCATGATCGCGTGGGCCGCGTCCAAACGCGTGACGTCGGCACTAGCAGCAGCCGCGGCGCCTCCAGCCGTGGCGCCTCGACCCGATGCAAGGCCTGCACCGAATGAGCCAGTCGGGGGCGCGCTTTCGAGAAGAACCTATGCGCTCCTTCTCTTCGCCCTTGGGATCTCCGGCCTGACGTCCTTTGCCTACGAGATCTACTGGACGCGCTCGCTCGTCTTTGTCCTGGGGAATTCGACTTACGCGCTCACCACCATGCTCACGGCGTTTATTGCCGGCATCGCGCTCGGCGGTTACCTGGTCCGCCTGGGCATGGATCGGGTGGCGGACCGGGTAGCGCTTTTTGGCTGGATCCAGGTGCTCATTGCGGTGTCCTCGGCGGTCGCGCTGCCGGTGTTGTTTGCGTTCCTCGAGCCACAGGCGATCCGCCAATTTCTGGGCGAGGCCGCGAGCGAGGTCAGGTTGCTCGTAGTCACGCGCTTTGGCATCGCGCTGCTCGTGATGCTGGTTCCGGCGACATTGATTGGCGCGACATTCCCGTTGGTGGGGCGTCTCGGTATCGTCGATCTTCAGCACACGGGTAGGCGCGTTGGACTGATCTACGCGAGCAATACCCTCGGCAATGTCGCCGGCGCCCTGCTGCCAGGCTTCCTGCTCCTGAACTGGCTCGGCATCCAGCGGGGTATCCTGCTGATGGCGGCACTGAATGCCTGCATCGGATTCTCGTTCCTGGCCCTGCGCCTGGTCGGCGCCAGGCATTTGCGCTGGGCCATGCCCGCTGCGGCTGTGGGCGTGCTGCTGGTTCTCGCGCGCGTGCCGCTCGACTTTCAATTTCCCACCGAGAATGAGCGTCCCACGCACCGGGTTCTCTTCTACCGCGATGGGCCGTCCGCCACGACCAAGGTGACGCTCGATCCGCAGACCGGCGCGAAGGTGATGGCCATCGACGGGATAATCATCGGCGGCAACACGTTCACCGAGTACAAGCAAATGTTGCTGGCCCACTTGCCCAAGCTGCTGCGGGACGACGTCTCGACCGAACTGTCGATCGGACTCGGTTCCGGCATACTGGTAGGCGAAAGCATCCGCCATGACCGGGTGCAGGCGATCACCTGCGTGGAGATCGAACCGAGCGTGATCGCGGGCGCGGCGCTTTTCGCCCGCGAAAACCACCGCGTTCTGTCCAACCCGCGAGTGAGCGTGGTGATCGACGACATCGCGAACTACCTGCGGACCACGTCCGATCGCTACCGCGTAATCTCCGCCGACGAGAAGACGGCGATCGACTACGCGTCCAACGGCTTCTCCTACTCCCGGGAATACTACAGCCTGCTCCGGCGACGCTTGGCGCCTGGCGGCATTCTGATTCAGTGGATGCCGGGGAACCTGCCGCCGAGCCAATACACCATGGTCCTGAAGACCTTCGCCGACAGTTTTCCCCATGTGCTGATGGGATACTTCATGCCCGCGCTCCAGGAAAGTGGCTACAACACGATCCTGATCGGCTCGGACGAGAAGATTTCGCTCGACAGCAGTCGCATCGACCGGGTCATGCGATCGGAGCGTCAACCCCTCGCCGGCCTGGCACGTTACGGTCTCACGACGCCGGAATCGGTGTTGGCCCAGTTCGTCGCAGACGGCGAGGTCATTCGCAAGGCCGTCCGGGACGCACCCGAGAATACGCTGGTACATCCGCGCTACGAATTCTTCTCGCCGTGGGATTACGCCGTCCCTCTCAAGCAGCGGGTCGCCGCGAACATCGAGTTTATTGCGCGTCTGAAGCGCGCCGCCGAACCCGCCTTTCTGGCGGCGATCCAAGTGCGCAATCAGGAGGAAGCGGCGAGGCTGAAGCGTGCGCTGGCGGCCGAGCAGGCGTACCTCACCGGCTACCGCATCAGCCTGAGCCTGGCGCCGGTGTCGGCGACGGAGATCTTTCGTCAATACGATGCGGCGCTGGCGCTCGTTCCTTGGAACGATAGCCTTCGCGCCCGCATCTTCCTGCACTATTCCGAAATTGCGGCCTCGCAGGCAAACACCGGGGTCAAGGCCTATCTCATGGAACGCGCGCTCTCCATCTATGGCAAGAGCGCCATGGGGCACGTCGACTACAGCCTGGTGCTGAGCAAGCTGAACCAACCGGAGCGTGCGCTCGAGACGGCGCGTACGGCGGTGGAGCTCGACCCGAATCTTTCTGCGGCGCGTCGTACGCTCGCCGAGCTCCTGCTCAAAGCGGGAAAACAGACCGAGGCGGAAACCCACTTGCGGGCATTACTCGAACTGCAAAAACCTGCCGATACCCATTGATGCGTTGACGCTGGGCGCGCCACGCTGGGCGCGCCGATTTGTCCGAACTCTTCCTTGTCGGACGCGAAAACACCCGCCTATGATCCAGAACGTCCCCAACGTCCGGAGGCTCCGCATCCGCCCAGGGGTCCCGCGAGCCGAACGCCCCTAGGGGACCGGACCTCGATCGTCCGCCCCCTCGAGCCCCAGCAGCCTGGGCGCTCGGAGCACGAATCGGTCCTTCGAGTGAATACCCAATGGCCCTGTCGCGTCAGATGCGCGCCGGGGCGCGGGCAGAGCTCTTCTCCCCGCGAGGCATCGGGGTGCGACGGATTTCGGCGAACCCCTCGGTTTTCAATCAATTTCAGGAGGACGAAATATGCTGAAGCGAACCCTGGTGCTGGGGCTGGCCGCCGTCGGCTGTGCCGCGGGCACCGCGAATCTCT
>JAOTUO010000156.1 GCA_029863845.1 Myxococcales bacterium | reverse complement strand
CGGACGCGGAGGACCCCACCTCTCACCCGCTTTCGTGAAGATCGTCGACTACGGGCCGATCTGCGCGACCTGTCACGACACGAAGCACTCCCTCGGCTTCGACTCCGCGACCTTCACACCGCGGATCTCGCACGCGGCGCTCAGCTACGTAACGAAGCTGCCGCTCGAGCAGAAGCAGGCGGTCCTGACCGAGCTCGGGGCTCCGCGCGCGAATCTCCTCCCCACCCTCGCCGCCCACGTGGGCTCCGACGCCTGCAAGAGCTGCCACGAGGCCGAGTACGCCACGTGGGCCGCCGGCCCCCACGCCGGCGCCGTAGCGAGCCTCGCCAAGGAGGGACGCGAGGGTGAGGCCCAGTGTCTCGCGTGCCACACGACGGCCTTCAACCGCGCCGGCGGCTTCCCCGCCGCCGGCGCGGTCGCCGAGCACCCCGACCTCGCGCGCGTGGGCTGCGAGTCCTGCCACGGCCCCGGTGGCGACCACGTGGCGGAGAACGCGCCGAGGATCGGGAACATCGTCTCGCTGGGCGACAAGTGTGACTCCTGCGTCATCCTCCAGATCTGCGGCGGCTGCCACGACGATGCGAACGACCCGGGCTTCGAGTTCGAGGTGCAGGCCAAGATCGAGGTCCTGCGCCACGGCACCATCGAGCCGGGTACGGGGCTGCCGAAGGGAACGAGCACCCGGCGAGAGGGGGATCCGGACGCGGCCCGCAGCGAGAGCCGCATGCTCTCCGACGCGTTCGCAGTCCCGGACGCGCCGGGCTAGGTCGGCGCTGGCCGAGCAGCACCGCGAGAGGCCGGTATGGAGCAATCGCTAGCCGGAGAGGCGCGCCACCTCATCGCGTCGGTGCGGGCGCTCCTCGCGGAGCTGGCCGAGGAGGGCGTCGATCGGATCGAGCCCGAGGCGGCAAGCCCGGAGACGACGGCGGAGTCCGTCGCGGCCGCGCCGGGCGACGGCGGTCAGCTGGGCCTGATCGGCGGCGAGCTCCTCTGGGGAGAGAAGCCGACCCTCGACGAGGTGCGCGCGGCTCTCGGGGATTGCACGCGTTGCCGGCTGTCCGGAGGACGCACGCGGATCGTGTTCGGCGACGGAAATCCCGACGCCGATCTCATGTTCATCGGAGAGGGGCCCGGCGCCGAAGAGGACCGGCGGGGTCTGCCCTTCGTCGGCCGCGCCGGCGATCTCCTCACCCAGATGATCGAGAAGGGCCTCGGGATCCCGCGGAGCAGCGTCTACATCTGCAACATCGTGAAGTGCCGCCCGCCGGACAACCGCACCCCCCTCGCCGACGAGGTCGCCGCCTGCCGCCCCTTCCTCGACGGCCAGATCTCCGCCGTGCGACCCCGCGTGATCGTCGCGCTCGGAAAGCCCTCCACGAGCCTGCTCCTCGGCCGCGACATCGCGATCACCCGGGTGCGTGGCACCTGGCACGAGTACCGCGGCGTCCCCGTCATGCCGACCTTCCACCCCGCCTATATCCTGCGCCAGTACACGCCGCAGAACCGCCGACTCGTCTGGGACGACCTCAAAGCCGCCCTCGACCGCAGCCGCGCCTGATCCGGGTTAAAGCGACCGGGACCGAGGAAATCCCTCCGCGAAATCAAGCGCAGGCCAGCGTCGAGACTCCCGCATCAACCGTGGCCGGGGTCGAGGCGAATCCCGCAGCGAAATCAAGCGCAGGCCGCCCCCGGTCTACCGACGCGGCCGCGTCGCGCGTGCGGCCGAGCCATTCGCGGAGGGATTCGCCTCGGCCCCGGCCGGCGAGCTACGCGCGCGACCGAGCCATTCGCGGAGGGATCTGCGTCGGCACCGGCCGCGCCCCCTCGCGAGCCGCTTGCTAGCGCGGGCGCTCCGGCACCGCGGCGGCCTGGGCCTCGCGGAACTTCGCGAGCTTCTCGCGGACGGCGGGATCCGAGCGCGCCAGGATCGCCGCTGCGAACAGCGCCGCGTTCTTCGCGCCGGCCTTGCCGATGGCGAAGGTCGCGACGGGGATGCCGCCCGGCATCTGCACGGTCGCGAGCAGCGCGTCCAGGCCCTGGAGCGCCGAGCTGTCGATGGGAACGCCCAGCACCGGCAGCAGCGTGTACGCCGCCGTCACCCCGGCCAGATGGGCGGCGCCGCCGGCGCCGGCGATGACGACCTCGATGCCCTCTTCCTCGGCCCTGGCGATGTACGCGGTGAGCCGGTCCGGCGTGCGGTGGGCCGACATGACGCGGGTGTCGCACTTGATTCCGAGCGACTCCAGCGTCTCCTCCGCCGGTCGCATGGTCTCCCAGTCGCTGGCGCTGCCCATGATGATCGAGACCCGCGGTCTGGTCACACGCCCTCCTCTCCCTGGCGCCGAGGGGGTCACGACGACCCCCGCGAGCGTTCCCGCAGTGTAGGGGCCGCAGCCGCGAAATGGGATAGCTTCCGCCGGCTCCCGTGAGGGGAGCACCCGAGATCAGGAGGGTCCCGGTGTCGGATTCACGAACGAGCCGGGCGCCCTCCCCCCTCTCCGCGAAGACGGCGCTGTGCGGCATCGTGTTGCATCCCGCGGGCCACACGCGGTCGCCGGCCATGCACAACGCCGCGTTCACCGCGCTGGGCATCGACGCCGTCTACCTGGCCTTCGACGTAGTGCCCGGGCGGCTGGGCGATGCGATCGCGGGAGCGCGGGCGCTCGGTGTGCGTCAGCTCGCCCTGTGGACCGGGCGCGACGCACCCGTGGACGTGATGGCGGAGGCCTTCGACCGCGCCGGGGCGCGATCCGCCAACGGCACTCAGGGCGTGTAGCCCCACTTGGCCTTGTTGGCCTCGATCTGCTCCGGGGTCGGCTTCACCTTCTCGGTGATCTCGGGCACCGAGAAGCTGTCCTTCAGGTCGACGATCTTGGCGTTCAGGGGCGTGTCTTCCTGGAAGATCTCCGGAACCTGCTCGTCTTCGAAGATCGCCTCCCACGGGCATTCCGGCTCGCAGACGCCGCAGTTGATGCACTCTTCGGGGTCGATGTAGAGCTGGTTCGGGAAGGTCTCGCGGTCGTCCCCGTCGTACTGGTAGATGCAGTCGACGGGGCACACCTCGACGCACGATCCGTCGACGCAGTCACGGCAAAGCTTCGTGATCACCCAGGTCATCGTCCTGCCACTCCCCTGAGAATGGATCCTGCCCCAGCATAGCCCGCGGCCCGCGCCTCGGCGCTATTTGAGCTTGGTTTCCTTGTAGACGACGTGCTTGCGCACGACCGGGTCGTACTTCTTCATCTCGAGCTTGCTGGGCGTATTTGTCTTGTTCTTCACGGTCGTGTAGAAGTGACCCGTTCCGGCCGTCGACTCCAGCTTGACCTTCTCGCGCTTTCCCTTCTTCGCCATCGTCCGGGCCTCCCGCAGCTCTGCCGATCAGTTCGCGGCCGGCTCGGGCACGTCGTCGCCGCTCCGGGCGAAGGTGCGCAGCTTCCGGTCGCCCTCGCGTCGGACTCCCACCCGGCTGGGCCGGTTCGAGCCGGGGTCGACCAGCATCACGTTGGAGGCGTCGATGAAGCCCTCCTGCTCGATCACGCCCCCGGTCCGCGCACCCTTGCGGCCCGCCTTGAGGTGGCGCTTCTGCATGCGCACCTTCTCCACGCGCAGCTTGCCGCGCTTCGGGTCGATGGCCACGACGCGGCCCTGCTTGCCGCGGTCGGCGCCGGTTACGACCTGAACGAGATCACCCCTTCGGATTCGATTCGCCATGCAGACAGGACCTCCGCCGAGCGCGCATAGGAGTGCGCCAGCGCGGGCCTTGCGTCAACCCCCTCCCCGCGGGAAATCCCAGCTTTTCCGCGGCCTTCGCTGTGGCCAGCGCCCGGACCCACGAGCGATCCCGCAGCGGGCCTGGGCAGTCACGGGAGAGAGCCCGCCGTGGCGGGGGGATCCGGGCGGCTGCGGCGTTCCTCGGGCCCCGCCGGTTAGGCCCAGCGTCGCCTGCGATACCTTCACGCCGGCAGGGCAGCCCCCTTCGCGCCCGCAGCGAGGACACGCGGACGATGGATCGTCGCACGGCTGCGATGCGGGGCACACTCGGGATCACCGGCGGGACGGCATGAGCAATGCCGCGGTGCCGCGCACGGCAACGAAGACGCCGGCCAGCGACCGCCTCTGCGATGCGGCCTGCCTCGCATTCGCCCTGTGGACGCTCTGCTGCCACGCCGTCGTCACCCTGAGAGGGACGCTCCTCCACCTGCTGCCGCTGTACGCGCTCGCGATCGGGCTCGCCGTTGCCGTGCGGGTCGTCGGGCGTCGCCGTCTGCGACCCGAAGCGCCGCCCGCCGCCGACCTCCCGGCGCGGCCGGCCCGACGCGCTCGCGCGCTCTGGATCGTCCAGGGGGCGGCGCTCGCCGCCGGCGCCGTGGCCGTGGCCGGCGGCCTCGACGAGATGCCGATCGCGTACTGGTGGGTGACCGTCCTCCTGCTCGGCGCCGCGGCGGCGGTCTTCGTCCTCGCCGAGCCGCCCTTCGCCGAAGGCGCCCGGACGGGCCGCTCGCTCGAGCCGGCGCTCTGGACCGTCGCGATCGCATGCGTCGTCGTCACCCTCGTCTGCCACCGGCCGGACATCGACGACGCCTTCTACGTCAACGTCGCGGTGTCGGTCGCGGATGCGCCCGATCAGCCGCTGCTGCACTCCGACACGCTGCTCGGCACCCTGAACCTGCCGATCCACCAGCCCGCGTACCTCTTGCACAGCTACGAGCTGTGGAACGGCGCACTCTCCTACGTCACGGGCATCCCCGCGATCTACTGCTTCCACTGGATCTCGGCATCGATCGCGGCCCTCCTGGTTCCCCTCGCCAGCGCCAGGCTCTTTCGCATCCTCACGCCGCGCATCTGGCCCTGGACGCTGGGCGCGTTCGTATTCGTCCTGCTCGCCGTCGGTGAAACCCATCGCTGGTACGGCAACTTCGCGTTCGTGCGGATGTGGCAGGGCAAAGGCGTGTACCTCTTCGTCTTCATGCCGCTGGTCTACGCCTACGCCATGCGCTTCGCGCTCCGACCGACGCCGAGGCGCTGGCTGTGGCTCGCGGCTGCGCAGGTGGCCGCCGTCGGCTGCAGCTCGTCGGCCCTCTGGGCCGCGCCGGCTGGCGCGCTGGTGGCGATGAGCTGCGTGCTGCGACCGTCGCGACGCGGGCTGGGATTCCTCTTCGCGGGCGCCCTGACATCGACCTACACACTGGGCGCCGGCTGGCTGCTGAAGGGAGAGCTGCAGGCGCTCGTGGCCCCCATGCTCGAGGCGCAGGAGCCCGGCGCCGCGCTCGCTCGAGCGCTGTCGGAGACTCTCGGCAGCGCCCACCTGCGCACCTTCGGACTCGCCGCGATCCTGGTCGGCTGGGCGTGCTGTCCGCGCGGAATCGCCCAGCGCTTCGCGATCGTCGCGCCGCTGGCCGTCGCGCTGGTGATCCTGAATCCCTACTGGGACGAGTGGGTGAGGGCCAACCTGATGGGCCCCTCGTATTGGCGGGGCATGTGGAGCCTGCCCGTTCCGATCCTGATGGCGCTGGTCCTCGTCGCCCCGCTGCACTGGGACCGCGGCCCGGGCTCCCGCGCCGCCGGACGCATCGCCTGCCTCGCACTGCTGGCGGCGTTCGCCTTCGTCATCCCGCGTTTCGGCGCGCTGAGCGAGGAGAACGGCGGGATGTCGCGCACGGGGCTCCGGCTCGACTGGCCGGGGCTCAAGGTGCCCGATGGCGCGTACCGATGGGCCGCGCTGCTGAACGGGAGCGTGATCGCGGGCGCCCAGGTCGTGGCGCCTCCCGACGTCAGCGTGTGGGTCCCGACCTTTCACCATCACGCGATTCCGGTGGTCGTGCGGCCCGAGTATCAGTATCGGCATCGCGAGCAACTGGGCGCCAAGAACGTGCGAGACCGCTGGATCATGACCCTCTACGCTGGCGGAGTCGCCCGGGTCGACGATGCGCCGGACGTCTTTCGCGAGGGACTCGACCACTTCGCCGTCCAGGGCGTGTGCCTGCGGAACGGAAAGCACGCCGCGGAGGCGCGCTCCATCCTCCAGACGGCGGGCTTCCGGAGAACGGTCCATGCCCTGGACCGCGAGATCTGGGTCCGCTCGTGACGCCGTCCGGGTTTGCGCGCACGCGCAGCGCGACGGGCGCGGACACGCCCCCAGCATGGCCCTCCTCCGCAAGTACTGGCTGTCCGCGTTCGCCCTGACCTGCATGGGGTTCGTCGGCGTGTACCTCCGTCGTCATCTCCACTCGCTCGACGCCGCGTTCGACCTCTCCCCGGCCCGACTCGTGATCGTGCCGATCGCGCAGCTGGCCTTCTGGGGACTGACGAGTCAGCTGTGGCGCGGAATCGTCATGCGCCTGGCTGCCTGCGAGCTGACGCTCGCCGAGAGCTTCGCGCAGTTGAGTCTGGTCAACCTGGGGAAGTACCTGCCGGGAAAGATCTGGGGCGTCGTCGCACGGGGTGCGGCGATGCAGCAACGACACGGCATCACCACCGAACAGGTGCTGCTCGCGACCTATCTGGAGCAGTTCTTCATCATCGGCTCCGCGATCGTCCTCAGCGCCGGCCTGGGCGCCGTCCTGGTCGACAGCCGGTGGGCACCGGCCGTCGCCGCGTTCGCGATCGCGACCGCGGTGCTCGGCGCCTACTTCAACGCGCCCGTGCTCGAGCTGCTGTCACGGATCCACGGCCGGCTGTCGCGAAGCGAGCCCCGCCACCGCAGCCGGCAGTCCATGCCGCGCGGGATCTACGCCCGGTACCTCCTGGGGTATCTGGCGGTATGGGTGTCGCTGGGGCTGGCCTACTGGGGGCTCTATTACTCTTTCTTTTCCGCCCAGGTCTCGCTGAGAGAGATGGCCGGCGTGATCGTGGCGACCGCTGCCTCCATCTCGATCGGGTTCTTCGCGCTCTTCGCACCCGGCGGGATCGGCGTGCGCGAGGCGGTCAGCAGCGTCGTGTTGTCGCGCTTCATCCCCCTCGAAGAGGCGATCTTCCTGAGCGTGCTCTTCAGGCTCTGGACGGTCGCGGTCGAGCTGCTCACCGGCTTCTCGGTGCTCTGGCTGCAGGGCCGACGGCGCTGAAACGCGATCCCGCGGCTTTCCGGGGTCGCCGGCCGCTGCAACGGCGAGCCCGCGGGGCGGTCTTCTCGCCCCGGCCGCCCCGTCATCGCGCCTCCTCTCCGTTGTCGTTCTGGCGCCCCGGTGCACGCGATCGTGCGCCGGCAGCCGCAGCGGATCTGCCCGCGACCACGGCGTACAAGCGGCTCATCGAAACGGCGGAAGACAGTCGCTCCTCGTAATACGCGCGGGCACGGCGCGAGTATTCCTCCCGCATGCGGCCGTCCCGCGACAGGGACAGGATGGCGTCGGCCAGCGCGCGCGGGTCGCCGACCGGCACCGTCACGAACGGTGCTGCGCTCGACTCCGCCATCATCGCGCGGGCGCAGCGGGTGTCCCCCGTGACGAGAGTGCGGCCGACAGCCATGTAGGCGTAGTTCTTCAGCGGCCACACGCGCTGGGCCTTGTCTCCCTCGCCGAAGATGCCGAGGCAGACATCGGCCTCCCGGATGGCCCCCGACACCTCGTCGGCGCTCCTCCAGGTCCGGTCCCACTCGCAGTGGACCGAGGGGCTCGCTGCGAGAATCTCGGCGACGCGGTCGGCCGTCTGTCCGGTGCCGATGATTCGAAAGCGCAGCGATGCGTCGCCGGACAGCAGCCCGGCTGCGCGCGCGACCACATCCACGCCCTGCAAGGGGACGAAGGTACCGACGAACAGCACGTTGCAGATTCCCGGCCGCGGCCGATACGGCTTCGGAGCGTAGGCGCGCTCGTTGATGGACAGCGGAACCGCGACGAACTTCTCCGGCTCGAGCCCGAAGTCACGTGCCATGCAGTCCGCATTCAGCGGGGTGTCGACGATCACCTTGTCGGCGAAGCGGTACGCTCGAGCCTCGACGTGGCGCAGGACGGCGGCGAGCGGGCTCGTGGCGCGGATCAATTTCCGGTCGCGAACGACCGTGTCGTAGAGGGAGATGAAGGCATCGCAGTAGACGGCCGCGGGACGCCGACGCTTCGGGAGCAGGGACAACAGGTACAGGACGAGGATCGCGGGATACGGGACGTAGAGCGCGCCGGCGGTCCGGGCCCGGAGGAAGGCGACGACGGCGCGGACGTGCGACGCGAGCAGCCGCAGACCCGACGCCGCGACGGCGAAGGGGCGCCGCAGCGGAGACCGGCGGCCCTGCTGGGAGAGCCGCGCCGCGAGCGGGTAGTTGATTTCCTGGACAGAGATCTCGGCGGACTGCAACAACGCGCGCACCCGGTGCTTCACGGTCGGGTAGGCCTCGCTGGATACGTGAACGCCGAGGACGGTGAGGGTCGACCTGCCGGAGGCGGCGGGTCCCGATGACTTCGTCATCGGCATCAGCCGCGTGTCGCCAGGACGACGTAGCCGTCGCCGAGGTCGAGGTTTCGGGTGAGGCTCTGGCACAGGAACAGAGGCGCCAGCAATCCAGCGACCGGCAGTCGCCGGAGGCGGGCCGCCGCGCGCCGATCGACCCCGCTCCGCTTCGTCGCCTCGAGATGGGTCGCCGCACCCGTCGCGGCCCGCTTGCGGTAGTACAGCTCGTGGAACGGAAACATGAGCAGCGCGAGGGGAAAGCCGGTGCACCACAGCTGCTGGATGCGGAAGCCGTGCCGCCCGAACTTGTCCTCGATGTCGCGGCGCGAGTAGCGGCGGTAGTGACCGGCGAAGCGGTCGGCGGCTCCCCACGGGATCATGGCGCCGGGCGCCGAGAACAGGAAGTGGCCGCTCGGGTCGAGGAGCGCGCGCACCTTGGCGAACCCCGAGTCCTCGTCCTCGACGTGCTCGAACACTTCACAGGCGACGACCAGATCGAAGTGCTGCGGCGGCACGACCTCCATGAAATTCCCGGGTCGGATGGTGAAGCGGTCCGTATCGCGCACGCGCCTCTCGAGGACGTCGACCGATCCTTCCGAGAGATCCACCAGGGTCGCCGTCGCCTGCGGATAGCGGTCGGCCAGGAAGAGGCTCAGGTCACCCAGCCCGGGACCGATCTCCAGGAAGGAGGACAGCGCGGGTGGCAGCATCTCGATGAGCTCGCGCAGCAGCGCCAGCCGCATGAGGTAGCGCGGCGCGGGAGCGCGGACATAGTCAAAGACGCTTCGACGACGGCTGGCGGTCACTGTTCCATCCCGTGGTCGCAGTCCCGGTGTGGGGAGAGCACACCCGTCCGGTGGAAACTTCAAGCCCGTGAGACTGCCACCAGGTTGATGCTCGGCGACAGACCCTTTCCGATCGAGATGTCCCGTTCGCTCGGTCCGGGTTCCGGTTCGACGGCGCGCCGCAGGCTCGAGAGCGCGCGGTCGACAGCCGAGAGAAGACCCAGGCCGGCGCTTCGGTACCAATCGGGCGCCAGCGGAAACGTGAACGGCAAGCTGAGCCACTTCAGCCGCCGGGTCCGCTCGATCTCTCCCAGGATGACC
>JAOTUO010000154.1 GCA_029863845.1 Myxococcales bacterium | reverse complement strand
CACCGGTCAGCGATCGGGCCCACGCGCAGCCTCCGCCGCGAGCCAGTCGCGGCTCTCGCACTCGCGGATCCGCTCCGGCGTGAGCGGAGCCGCGCGCGGAGCGCGAACGACGCGGCGTCCGGCGACGACCCGGAGATCGGGCTCGAAGCACTCGACGTAGCCGGGCGGAGGCCGGCGGTCGTGGGCCATCAACCGCTTGCCGCGGAGCAGGGGCGGAAGCCGGGGGGCCTCGGCGGAGGCGCGCTCCCGCGGCGGCGTGCGTGCGATCACGCGATCGGTGAGGCCGAAGTAGTCGATGACGGCGACGTTCGGCAGGACCCAACCGTAGACGCCAATGGCCATCTCGACGGAGACCGCAGTACCGTCGCGCCCGAAGCGCCGGCCGATCTCGCGAGGCGGATAACGTTCGAGCTGCGTGTCGTGAAAGACCTTGTGCTCCTGATGCCGCATGCCGACGTGGCGCACGATGAGCCACTCCTGGAGCGAGTCGAAGAGCTGCGCATAGGACCGCAGCAGCGCCGGGAAGCGCGGGGCCACGGGTCGGACCATGACCCAGGTCTCGCGGCGGGTCGTGAGGTGGTGCGTCTCCAGGTAGTGCAGCCAGGGCAGCGGCGCCGAGGCCAGCAGGAAGGCGGCGAACGCGGCCAGGGCCCACGTGGCCGGCAGCGCGAGCCTCGCGAGCAGCCACAGGAAGGAGACGAAGAGCAGCGGGACCAGCCCGCTGAAGACGCGGTACTCGAAGTGGTCCCCGCCGATGGCGAAGGTGTAGTAGGCGACGTGGGCGACGAGGACGCCTACGGGCAGGACGACGTGAGGGCTGCGGCGCAGCCGGTCGGCGATCGCGCTGCGGCTCCTGCGCGCAGCGCGGACCGCGACGACGAGGGCGCACGCGAGCCAGATCCAGAGCGCGTACTCGACGACGAAGGAGGCGAGGTAGCGAACACCGGCCTCCGGCCAGGGCTCACCCGCCTTCGCGTACCAGGTGTTCGGGAGCCACTCCCCGTAGAAGCTCCGCCGCCACAGGAAGTGGATCGGCGAGCCCAGCAGGGGCAGGCTGAGGACGAGAACCCGACGCCGGGGAAGCGGCCGCCGCTCGGGATCCAGCGGATCGAGCGCCAGCAGGGCCAGCGTGGCGAGCACCGCCAGCACGCCGTCCGGTCGCGTCAGCGCCGCGAGCGTGGCGCTCGCCGTGACGCCGAGGTACCAGGACGCCCGCCGCTGGGACCTGCGTCCCAGCACGCAGAACACCCACAGCGTGAGACAGAAGTTGAAGAGCGCCGTTTCGAGCCCGGAGCTCAGCCACGCGAGAAAGGTCCGGTTCGCGACGGTTCCCAGCAGCACCAGCGCCAGGAACGCGAGACGCCGGCGAGCCAGCGGCGCCGGCAAGCGCATCCGCAGCACCATGAGCCCGGCCAGCACGAGCGTCGCGCAGCCGAATGCCAGCGAGAGCCGGTTGGCGGAGTCCGGCGGCTCGACTCCCGTGACGCGCCAGACCCCCTCGAGCAGCACGACCCAGAGGAAGCTGGTGTAGCCCTCCACCGGCCGGAAGGGGGGCGGGTTCCACACCAGCCCGTAGCCGGCGATGTGGTTGTGCACGTAGCGAAAGGCGATGTAGGCGTCGTCGGTCAGGAAGAAGAAGAGCTTCCAGCCCCAGACCGCGGCGGCGATCGCTGCCACGAAGAGGGCCGGCACCGCCGCCCGTCGCAGCTGCGGGTGAACCTGCACCCCTCAGATCCCATAGTCGTGGAAGTGGAGGCGCCAGATCGCAGCGAGTCGGCGGCGCGAGAGGAGCGGGCCGCGCGTCACCTCGCGCACGTCGGCGTACAGGTCCCGCAGCGCGGGATCCTCCAGGAGGTTGGCCCCGCGGCGCAGACTCTCGACGTAGCCGGCGGGCAGGTGCCGGACGTTGTGCCCCACCCGCCAGCGCTGCATGGGCGCGGCCGGGAGCCGGGCCAGCAGCGGGTCGCTGAGCGCACACGGATCGACGACGTGCGCACCGCGACAGCTGCGCAAGCCCGTGATCCCCAGGGAGCTACAGCCGCGCCGGACGACGAGGCGCGGGTCGTCGGGCCCGCACTCGGAGCCGGCCCGGAAGGGAGTCTCGCGCCGCGGCGAGAGCAGCCCGTTCGTCCGGTAGTAGAAGGCCCGCTCGTCGGCGATGCCGCGGTTCGCGATGATCCGGTCGAGATCGCGATCGTGGAGGTCGCGTCCCGTCCGAAGCGGCGCCGTCGGATACGCGAGGGAAGTCGCCAGGCTCAGCGCGGCGAGCGCCGCGTAGACGGGACCCGGAAAGCGCATCCGGCACAGCAGGACCAGCGAGCAGAAGAACGGCGCCGCGAGGTAGCGACCGAGCATGAAGTCGCCGCCGATGCGAACCGTGTAGGCGAGGTAGAGGACGACGCCGAGGGCCACCGGGGCGAGCACCGCCCGGCGGCGGATCGAAGCGGCGAGCACGGCGCCGACGATCAGGACCGGCGTCACGGGATCGAAGCGGAGCGACGCGGCGAGGTACGCGATCCCCTGCGGCACGAGGACGCTTCCGGGGACGCCGGTGTCGAGCTTTGCGTAGGCGGTGTTCGGGAAGACACTCCCGTAGTAGAGCAGCGAGAAGCCGAACCACAGGAGCAGGGGGCTCGCTGCGAGCAGCGCGACCCCGCCGAGCGGCGCCAGGCGCTCGCCGGATCGCAGCGCCTGCTGCACGGCGACGAGGACGCAGGGCAGGACGAGCAGCAGGGCGTCCATCCGGTTGAGCGCGAGCAGGGAGGCCAGCAGCAGCGACCGGAACAGCCGGCGCCGGGGCGATCCCGCCTCCCCCCAGGCGACGAAGAACAGCGCGAGCAGCAGGTAGGTCAGGGGATTCTCGAGCCCGGAGGTGGTGTAGTCGACGAAGGCCTTGGAGCCGAGCAGACACAGGAGCGCGGCGACCCCGATCCCGGGCGACGAGACCAGCCTGCGCGAGAGCACGACGACGGCCAGCGCCGAGACGGCGATGGAGACCAGCACGGGCCCGTAGAAGGCCTCGCGACTGGCGACGTAGGCCGGCGTCAGCAGCAGGAGCCAAAGCGGGTGCGTATAGGACTGGACGCGCTCGTCGACGTTGAAGCGCAGCCCGTCGCCGCGGACGAAGTGGTCGATCGTGCGGAAGGTGATGAGCCCGTCGTCCGACATCCAGGCGTTTCGCACCAGGACGATCCCGAACAGGACGAGGGCTCCGGCGTAGATCCACCGCTCCGGAGAGTGACGTTTCACGGTGAGAGGGTGTAGCCTGCGCGCCGGCGCCGACAAGCACGCGGACGCGACGCCCTGCACCGGGCGCGAGGCCTCCCGCTGAGCGCCCGACCCCTCCCACAGGCCGGATTCCAGCCCCACTGCAAGCCCTCACCGCAAGGCGGGGCTAAAGCCCCACGACCGTTTGGCCGAATAGAAATCCCGTTGGAAGAGCGTTCCTGCGGAGGTTGAGCCGGAAGGGACGCGCACGCACCGGGCACGGTGCCCGGGGCTGGCTCCTCGAAAACGGCAAAGCCGCCGAAAGGTGGTGGCGCAAAGCCAGTGCCCTCCCTCGCCGCGGTGCGAGCGGGTCGAACGGCTGCCGAAGGGAGTCCGATGAGTCTCGAAAGGCGATCCCAGGCCCAGCGCGAGCGCGCATCCGCTCACACGCGTCGACGCCGCCGCGGCTTCACCCTGATCGAAATGATGGTCGTGGTGGCGATCATCGGCGCCCTGGCCTCCCTGGCCTCCGGGGGTTGGCAGAAGTACTCCGCCCGGGCCCGGCGTTCCGAGGCCCTGCTGGCCCTCAAGACGATCCACGACCTCCAGGTCGCCTACTACGGCGAGAACGTGCAGTACGCGAGCTCGTTCGAGGACCTGGGGTTCGACATCGGCGGTCCCGGTCTGCAGCCCGACGGAACCGCCCAGGGCATGTTCTACACCTACGTCCTCCAGACCTGGGACCTGAACGGAACCCCCAACGCGAACTACCGCGTGACCGCCACCGGCGACATCGACCCCTCGGACCCGGTGCTCGACATCGTGATCATCGAGAATCAGCTCACAGTGGTGAACTGACTTCGACGACTTCCAGAGGAGAACAAACCCATGAAGACCGAAAAACAACGACCCAGTCTCTCGCGTCTCCTGCTCGTGGTGGGCGCCCTGGCCGCCATCGGCGGGGGAGCCGCCCTCGCCGACTATGTGGTGGGCGCGGGAGAGCCCGTGGTCATCTCGGACGACGTGTTCGACCGGACGACCGAGGTGATCTCCCTGGCCGGCCCGACCGGCCCGACGAGCGGAAACGACAACAACCGCTCGGGTCTCGGTGACGACACGAATTCGGGCCTCGGAGACGGCACCGACAACAGCCCGAACGAAGGGACGCTCAACCCGAACCAGGCGCCGAGCAACCGGGGGAAGAAGAAGTAGGACCCGCGTGCGGCCCGGAGCGCCTGTGCGCTTCGGGTCGCGGCGCTCGTGTGCTCAGGCCGGAGCGCGTTTCGGCCGAAGGGAACCGACGTACGCCGGACCGGGGGCCGGGCCCTACGCCCGGAACCGCCCCGCTCCGGTGACGCGGCCCCCCCGGGACGGGTAGCCACGTGAGCGCCGAGTCGCCTTCACTCACCAGACCCGAGATCGTCGCTCGGGTGCGCCGCTTCGCGGCCCTGCGTGCCGCCCACCGCGCTCTCGCCCCGTCGGTGCGCTCGCCCGAGTCGCTGCCTACCGCTCAGCCCCTCCGCGCGATCCGGGATCAGCTCCGAGCGCTGCTCGATGCGGTCGACGACCCGGCCGGTGGATCGAAGGCCTTCGGCGATGCCGACCTGCTGGGCATCGACGACGCCCTCGACGGGTACGCGCGCCAGCTGCGGCTGGTCGCAGACGGCATCTCCATCCCCCAGTTCCGGGCCTCGCTGCCGGAGGCGGCCCGCGCGCAGCGAGACGAGGTGCTCAAGCTCCTCGACGTCCTGATCGAGGAGGGCGAGGCTCTCGACGCGCGGCTGAACCTCGTCGACTACCTCATCACCCTCGTCTGCACGGCTCGCCAGGACGGCCGCTGGACCCTGGTGGCGGACCCGCCCACGGTGAGCGAGGGCACGCGAAACCGGTCCTTCGCCGCCCCGGATTGCGAGCCTGCCCTCGAGGCCGAGATCGTGGGGCGCTTCCGCACCGCCACCGAGCGCCTGGGCGGGGGGGAGGACTTCGAGGCCGTCGTCCGCGACATGCACGGCTACAAGCAGGAGGTCGCGCCCTATTTCTTCCTGCCCGAGGTCCTGCGCTGCATCGTCGCCTACAACCTCGCGCTGCGCATCATCCGCGACCGCGAGATGTCGCGGGCGCGCGAGCTGGACCTGGAGGTGGACAGGGAGACCGAGAGCGTGCCGCCGGGCGGCGGGCCGGAGCCCGACGCGGCGCCGGAATCGGCCTTCGGCTCGCCGGGACTCTCGGCGATCGAGGGGGCCCTGGAACGACGGCTGTCGGGCTCCGATCCGCTGCCCGGCGCCGGCGGCGAGATCGCGGCCCGAATGGACGTCGCGAAGCTGCGGTCCTTCGAAGTCGATCTCTTCACCCACCCCAACCCCGACGACCTGGGGCGGCTGAAGCGGCGGATCATCGTGCTCGGCTTCGTCGCCGAAAAGCATCCGGAGATCGGGAGCGAGCTGGCCGCGCTGGGAATCGACCCCGCGCAGGTCGAGGACGCGTGGGTGCGCGAGGCCAGCGATCGCGTGCAGAGCACGACGAACGACCTGGTCGCGACCAACGCGTACGACGCGGCGCGGCGCCTCTCGGATCTGCAGTCGCGGGTCCTGTTCGGCCCGTTGCTCGCGGCGAAGCGCCAGGAACCCCGCGAAAGGCCCCTCGCCGCGTCGCCGGTGGGTCCCGCCGCCGTCGCCGGCTCGCTCGACCAACTCGCGAAGACGGCCGAAGCGGCTCGGAGGAGTCCGGCGAAGCGCGAGGCGCGAGAGCACCGGTTCGGTCTGCGACCGTCACGTCAGCGGATCTTCGCGCTCGCGACCGTGCTGCTGCTGCTCGGTGCCGGCGCCGCCTACCGCCTGCTCGAAAAGGACCCGCACGGCGTTCGCGTGCTGAGCTCCGCGCAGCTGGCGGAGATCTCGCCGCTGCTGGTATCCGCGTACCGCAGCGAGAACGGCCGCGGCCGAGTCTTCATCGGAACCCTCTCCGACACGTGGCAGCAGATGCAGACGCCGGCGCGGCGGGAGACCGCGGAGCGGGTGCGCGACCGGCTGTCCACCCTCGGCGTCTCCGAGGTCATCCTCTTCGACGGAAGGCGCGCGCTCCAGGTCCACTACGTGGGCGGCTCGAACACCTTCCCCGGCTGGGACACCTAGGCCGCGCCGCGAGCCCGTTCTCCGACCCGAAGGCTACGGCGATTCCCACCCGTCCGTGGGCGCGGCCGGGAGCGCTGCCTCGGGCGTACCCGGGGGCTCGTGGCAGGCGACGTAGGCGGCAGGCCGGCGTCGCAGCCGGTGGAAGAGCTTGCCCCGCTCCCGCTTGAGCTGGAGCGTGATGTGCTCTTCACTCGCGATCGCGACGGGCAGCTGCAGCGGCGGCGCGCTGTCGATCCGGATCTGGTACTCGCCGGCCGGAGCCCGGATGGGCTCGCGGCCACCGAGCGCGCCCGCCGCCACCGTGACGTCCCCCCGAACGAGGCGGAAGGAGGTGCCGACCGTGACGGTCAGGGCGTCGCGCAGCTCTTCCGCACTGCGCGCCGTCAGGTAGCGTCCGCCGGAGGCCTGGGCGATGGCGCGCAGGCTCGCCGAGTCCTCGTCGCCGCCGCTCGCGAGGCCGAAGCCGATCACGTGCACCGGCGTCCGACCGCCGTGCTGCAGCGCGCGGGCCGCAGCCACCGGGTCGCCCCCGCAGCTCTCGATGCCGTCGGTCACGAGCACCACGGCCCGCTCGCCCCGGAACCCGCCGAAGTCGCCGGCGACCTGTTGGAGCGAGTAGGCGAGCGGGGTCTGTCCGCGGGGACGGAACTCGCCAATCGCGCTCCGGATCCGATCGCGGCTGCCCGACGCGAACGGCACGAGCAGCTGCGAGTCCTCGCAGTTCCGAAGCTCGCGCTTGTGCTGGTGGCCGTAGACGCGCAGAGCGACCCGCAGGTCGTTGGGAAGCCAGTCGAGGCTGTCCTGGAGGATTTCCTGGGCCACGCTGATCTTGGGCCGCCCCTGCATCCGCCCCCACATGCTGTTCGAAGCATCGACGACGATCTCCACCCCGCGCTCGGAGAGCGAGAGCGCCGGCTTGCCGCCGCTCTCCGCCTCCACCCGAAGCTCACCGCAGCCCGGCACCCGCATGCTCACGGTCGCCGCGGCCGTCGCCGTCGTCCCGTCGGCGCCGGTCGCCGTGGCGACGATCCGGTTCTCGCCGTCCTGAAGGAGGACGCGGCCGCGGAAGCGGCCGTCCTCGAGGGTCGTCGCGAAGAGCGGGGAGTCGTTGACCGTGAGGACGACGCCGGTCACACCGTCGGGGAGCAGCGCGCCCGTGCCCGACGGGGATTCCGAGAAGAAGCCCGCCTGGCCCTCCACGGTGATCTCGCTCGCCCGCTCGGTCATGAGGGTGCCGTCGACCGGCGCGTCGATGACGACGGACAGGGGGCCGCTGACATGGATGATGACGGCGTGCTCCCGCGTCTCGCCATCGAGGCTCGTCGCCGTGGCGACGAGCCGGTTCTCACCGGGCTGCACGGGAACGCGGCCGCTGAAGGTGCCGCCCGAGAGCTCGGCGGGGATCGGGGCGGAGTCGCCCACGCGCAGCGTGACCTGCTCCACTCCCGTGGTCCGCAGGTTCAGGAACGCCTCGGGAAGCCGCGCGGGATCGGTGACGCGGAGGAAGCTCCCGCCGGTCCCGTCCGCAACCTCCCCGAGCAGCGCCATGCCCCGGGGGTCCGTTCCGAGCATCAGGGTGTGGATCGCCACGCCCTCGCGTCGCGCCTCCGCCATCGCCCGGCGGGTCTCGTCGTCGTCCGACTTGCCGTCGGTGAAGAGCAGCATCACGCGCGAGGCGTCTTGTCGCCCCCGCATCGCGAAGCCGTCCAGCGCCGCTCGGATACCGGCGGCGAGGTCCGTGCGGCCGGAGCGATCGAGGCGCTCGAGCACGCCGACGACGGCGTCCCGGTCGGAGGTCAGGGGCGACAGCAGGTCCGCCGTGCGGTCGAAGTCGACGACGCCGATCTGGATGTCGCTCCGGGGCGGCAGGCTGCGGACGAGGCCGATCGCGCCGGCGCGGCGGTAGTCCCTCGGGTCGGTGCGCTTCAGGCTCCGCGACGTATCGAGTACGAGGAAGAGGTCGAGGTAGCGCACGCCGCCGAAGACCGACGCCCCGCCGACCACCTGGACCGAGGTCTCGGCGCTCGAGAGCACCTGTCCCGGGGCGGGCGACTGGATCTCGACGCGGAGGTCCCCGATCGGACCGGTCGCCCCGGGGGCCGCGGCCGCCAGCAGGAGCCCCGGAATCATCGCCGCCCAGAATCGCCTCATTGCCTCGCCTCCCCAACCGGGGCGAGGGCCCGCGTCCGCCCGGAGCCCGACACGTCGGGCTCCGGGCGCGGCAGGTCCGCCCCGAAGCTCGGTATCGGCGAATCCCGGCGCAGCTTGATTCCGGTATCCTCACAATCTCCTGCCACGGGGGAGACAGGCCGCGGCTTCACCAGCGTGAACGTCCAGCGCCGCACGCGCTTCGACCTCTCCCGGCCGCCGCCGCCCGGGCTCCCCGGCCGGGAGCCGGTAGAATCCGGCCATGCAGACAGCGCCGTCACGAAACGGCGGGGCGGGGCTCGTGCTGGCGGCGGCGCTGGCCGTCGCCTGCGGCGGCGCCGCTCCGCGCAACGTGTTGCTGATCGTGGTCGACACGCTGCGCTGGGACCGCCTCGGTGCGTACGGACACTTTCGCGACTCCTCGCCGGCGATGGACGCCCTCGCCGCCGAGGGGGTGCGCTTCGAGCGGGCCTACGCGACGGCGCCGTGGACCATGCCCTCGGTCGCATCCATGATCACCGGGCTCTACCCGAGCGGACACGGCGTCGTCACCGCGCTGGCCGGGATGCCGGAGAGTGCCGTCACCCTCGCCGAGATCCTCAACGAGCGGGGCTTCCAGACCGGGGCCGTCGTCAGCAACCGGCTGCTGCGCAGCCGGCGGGGCCACGGCTTCACCCAGGGCTACGAGATCTACCGCAGCTCCGAGGCCCGTGGACACGATCACGTCTCCACGCAGGGCGTGACCCGCCAGGCGATCGCGATCCTCGAGGCGTTCGCCCGCAGCGACGCGCCCTTCCTGCTGTTCGTCCACTACTTCGACCCCCACTTCAACTACCGGGAGCACAGCGAGGTCGACTTCGCGCCCGAGCGCGTCGGAAGCCTCGACGGCCGCCAGGACATCCAGGAGCTGCGGCGGATGCTGAAGGGGCTCTCGCAGGAGGAGATCGACTTCCTGCTCGACCTCTACGACGAGGAGGTCTTCTTCACCGACGCCGGCATCGGCCGCCTGCTCGACGCCCTGCGCCGGCTCGGCCGCTACGACGAC
>JAOTUO010000458.1 GCA_029863845.1 Myxococcales bacterium | reverse complement strand
TCCGGACCACGTCGCCGCCCGCCGTCTGATGCGGGGCTTCGGCGGCGTCGTCACCTTCGAGGTCGACTCCGACCTCGACGGCGCCTGCCGTTTCGTGGACGCCTGCCGCATCCCGTACATCGCGCCCAGCCTCGGCGGCGCCGAGTCGCTGATCGAGATGCCCGCCATCATGTCCTTCTGGGACAACACGCCGGAGCAGCGCCTCGAGCTCGGAATCACGGACTCGCTGGTCCGCTTCTCGTGCGGAATCGAGGACCCGGACGACCTGATCGCCGACCTCGACCAGGCCCTCGCCCACGTCTGAAGCGTTCGCGGCTGCGGCCGGCCGGGCGACGACGCCGGTCATGACCCGTCCGAGGGCACCCGGAACACGACGGCGTAGAGCACGGGCACCACCACCATCGTGAGCACGGTGGCGAAGATCAGGCCGAAGATGATGGTCACCGCCATCGCCACGAAGAAAGCGTCCAGGACCAGCGGGATCATGCCGAGCGCGGTGGTGGCCGCGGCCATGGCGACCGGGCGCAGGCGGCTCGTCCCCGAGTCGAGGATGGCAGCGAGCGGCGTCTTGCCCTCGGAGAGCTGCGCGTTGATCTCGTCGACCAGGACCACCGCGTTCTTGATCAGCATGCCCGACAGGCTGAGCAAGCCGAGCAGCGCCATGAAGCCGAAGGGCTGCCTCGTGAGCAGCAGACCCGCGGTCACGCCGATCAGGGACAGCGGCACGCAGGACCAGATGACGAGCGGCTGCCGCAGCGAGTTGAAGAGCCCGATCGTCACGAGCACCATGAACAGGACGAAGACTGGAATGCTGGCCAGCAGCGGTCCCTGTGCATTCTGCGTGTCCTCGTACTCGCCGCCCCACTCGAGCGTGTAATCCGGGGGCAACTCGATCGCCTCGATCCGAGGCCGCAGACGGCCGAAGACCGCGCTCGCGGGGCCCGTCTTCGGGTCGCAGAAGACCGTGATGGTCGGCCTGCGGTCCCGTCTCCAGATGACCTCGTTCTCGTAGGTGGTGTCGAAGCCGGAGACCACCTGGCGCAGGGGGATCATGCCCTGGGCGGCGGGGCTCCAGATCTGGAGATTGCGGATGCTCGCGACGTCGCTGCGCTCCTTCTCCTCGGCGCGCAGGATGATGGGCAGCAGCAGATCCCGCTCCCGGTACACGCCGACCTTCGCGCCCTGGAAGCCCTCGAGCAGCGTCCTCGCCACGTCGGTCCGCGAGATCCCGTTGACGTTGGCTTCCTCTTCGGCGAGCACCGGCTCGATCACCTTCACCATCTGGCGCCAGTCGGTGCGGATGCCCTTGGCGTTCGGGTCCGCGTGCATCAGGGCCTCGGCCTGGCTGGCGAGCTTCCGCAGCAGGGTCGGGTCGGGGCCGCTGAAGCGCGTCCGGATCTTGCCGTTCGCGCCGGGACCCAGCTCGAACTTCGAGGTGAAGCTGAGCGCGTCCGGATAGTGCTCCGCCAGGTACCGTTCGATCTCGGGCGCCAGCGTATCGATGCGCTTCGCGTCGTCCACGTCGATCAACAGCTGGGCGTACGCGGGGTTGGCCTTCTCGGGCGTGTAGGTGAGCAGGAAGCGCAACCCCCCCTGCCCGATCAGCGACGTGACGTGCGTGACGCCGTCGAGGTCTGTCAGGTAGCGCTCGACGGACTCGACCTCGCGCAGGGTGTCGTCGATGTGAGACCCCTGCGGCATCCAGAAGTCGACCGTGAACTGCGGACGCGTGGAGGGCGGGAAGAAGACGTTGCTCACGTGGCCGAAGCCCCAGAGCGCCGTGACGAAGAGGCCCACCACCACGCCGAGGCTGAGGAAGCAGTGGCCGATGCAGGCCTGCAAGAAGCCCCTGTAGCGCCGGTAGAAGCCGCCGCTGTAGGGGTCGGCGGCGGCGGCTCCGTCGGCCTGCGCCTTCAAGAACATCACGCACAGCAGCGGCGTGACCGTGACCGCGGTGATCCAGCTCAGCCCGAGCGACACCAGGACCACCTGGAAGAGCGATCGGCAGAACTCCCCCGTGGCGTCGTCGGAGGTCCCGATGGCCGCGAAGGCCAGGATGGCGACGACCGTGGCGCCGAGCAGCGGCAACGCCGACTGGCCCACCACCTCGTTCGCCGCCTCCTCGGCGTCC
>JAOTUO010000153.1 GCA_029863845.1 Myxococcales bacterium | reverse complement strand
GTGGACCATGTGCATGCAGAAGCTCACCGACCCCGGGACGAGCTGGCCGAAGAAGATCCGGATCCCGTCTCGGCCCTGGAAGACGGACGCGTCTCCCATGCCGAAGTCGACCTTCGCATCCTCGGTAAAATGCGCGACGAGGGCCTCGACGTTGCGCGCATCGCCGAGGCCGGCGTCGCACAGGTCGCAGTAGGTCGCCTTCAGCTTTCGGATCGCCTCGATGTCCTCGAGAACCCGGATCCTGGCCTCGAGCTCTTCCATCGTCATGCTGGCTCCCTTGTTCGATGGGTGTCGACCCGTCCGGGTGGCGTCGGGACGCGCGCGCGGGCGTGGCCGGATTCATCGCGCGGCGCGCTGGAGCAGCTCTTCCCGGACGTCCGGGGAGACGAAGTCGCTGCTTTCCAGCCACGCGACGGCCGCCTCGGGTTCGCGCCGCAGCCATTGACGCACGAGATCGCGGAGCTGGCGGTCTCGCTGTTGCGGCTCGTCGATGGAGGCTGCCCAACGGAGCGCCGCTTGGGGATCCGACCCGACCCGGGCCCACGACAACCCCTGGAGTGCCCGATCTCGCTCGCTGCCGCTCGGGAGCTGCTCGATCCAGCGCGAGGTCCGCTGCGGCTCGTCCCGTCCCCAGCTCCCCCCGAAGGTCTGGTAGAGGCCCTCCCGGTCCGAGCCCTCGGGCAGGAGATCGAGAAGGGGGGGCACTTCCTCAGCGACGCCGCGGTTGACCTTCAACTGCACGATGGTATTCAGGAGGTTCACGCGGGCCGGGCCCTCGGGAAGCTTCTCCATGTAGGAGCGAATCTTCCCCGCGTCCGCGGCAACGAGGGACCCTCCCAGGATCATCGCCATGCTCTCCAGCGGGAACTCGTCGGTGAGCTGATCCAGCAAGGCGAGTCCGACGTCGGGATCGCCGCGGACCACCCGGGCGAGGATTCCGTAGACGGCCGGCTGGCGGACCGAAGCGTCGGCTTCGGCCAGGGCGAGTTCCAGCGCGGCGCTTGGGTCCTCCTGCGCCAGGGCGCCGAGGACGATGGGCAGGATCTGTCGCCGCACCGTCTCGTCTTCCACGGAGTTGGACCAGCGCAACGCGGCCCGCGGATCCCCATCCGACCAATGCGCCGCGAGCGAGACGTAGGCACGGTTGCGGGTCGCGGAGTCTTCGATCTGCTGGACGAGGGTGGCGGCCCCGAGCGGATCCCGCGTCGCCATCGCGACGAACAGCTGCAATTGCTCGGCGGCGCCGCCCCGGTCGATCACGTGGTTCCAGGCCGCCCGGGAATCCGCTTCGGCCCACGCGGAGAGCACCGCCTGCGACGCGGTGCTCCTCAGGTGCGGGTCCGCAATGGAGCGCGTCCTTTCGAGAGCGGCGGCGGGGTCGAACTCGGTCCAACGCAGGAAGAGGGTGGAGAGGAGCATGGGCTTGACGGAGGGCGACGCCCGGAAGCCCTCGAGGAGCGCCAGCGCTTCGGGGAGCTGGCTTTCCTCGAGCACGAGCAGCAGCTCCCCGATCTCGATCATCTCGCGCGTGGGGTGGGCGCCGTGTCCGGGCTCCGCAAGCCGCGCGGCCAGGGCCCGCACGGCATCCGAATCGGCACCTGCGGGAGCGGCTTGTGGATGGGGCGAGACGCCGGCGCCGGGCGAGCCATGCGGGATGTTCGTCGCGGGGGGAGGCGATGCTTCCGGGGAGAAGGCGCGCCCGATCGAAGCCGCGGGCCCTCCCCTCTCGAAAGCGTCCGTTCCGGGGGCCGCACTGCGGGCGTGGAGCCGACCCAGCGAGAAGCCGAGCAAGAGGCCGACCGCGAGCGCAGCGGCCGCAACGCCCGCCGCAGCGCGCCTGTTGCCGGCAGACGGGGGCTTCACCCGATCACGCTAAGCGAGCCGCCTACGGCTGTCGAGACCGACTTCGGGCTGGGCCGTCTCCAGGGCCCGAGAAGTCGAGGGTCGGTGGCTTGCCTCCGACGGGGACGACGCGTCGACTGCCATCAAGAGGGACGCGGCCCCTCGGCGTGTCCCAATATGCCGCAGGCATGTTCTCCGTAACCATGAACACGGCGCGCTCTTCGTGCTAGAGACACAGTCGGAAACGAGGTGGGCGCCTGCGGGGCGCCCGTGGCCGGGATCGAGGGCTGCGAGATCACGGCAGGCAACCCGGAGGAGCACCGAGCATGAGCCAGCGAACCATGCGCGCCGCGCGCTTTCACGCAGCGGACCAACCCATCCGGGTCGAAGAGGTTCCCTACCCCGAGGCGGGTCCCGGGGAGGTCGTCGTCCGGGTGGCGGCCTGCGGCATCTGCGGTTCGGATCTGCACTTCTTCGACGACCTGCCGCCCATCGTGCCGCCGCCGCTCACCCTCGGGCACGAGCCCGCCGGCGTGATCGAATCGCTGGGAGCGGGTGTCACCGACTGGGCCCCCGGAGACCGCGTGGCCCTGCACGTGGGCCGCGGCTGCGGCCGCTGCCGCGCGTGCCTGGCCGACCATCCCACCAGCTGTCCCTCGCTGAAGGCAGCGGGCCTGATGATCGACGGGGCCTTCGCCGAGGCGGTCCGCGTCGCGACCGACTGCCTCGTCCGCGTTCCGGAGGGCGTCTCCCTGGCCGCAGCCGCCGTCGCCACGGACTGCGTGGCCACGCCTTACCACTCGCTGACCTGCCGGGGCGGGCTCGAGAAAGGCGAGCGGGTCGCCGTCATCGGCGTCGGAGGTCTCGGCGGGCAGGCGCTGCGCCTGGCCCGGGTCCTGGGCGCCGCCCAGGTGGTCGCCGTGGACGCTTCGAGCACCGCCCTGGAGCGCGCAAGAGCCCAGGGAGCCACCGACACGGTGCTCGCGACGAGCGTCGCAGAGACGGCTGCCCGCGTCCTCGCGCTCACGGAAGGCGGCGTCGACCTGGCGCTCGAATGCGTCGGCAAGCCCGACGCGGTGGCCACCGGCGCCAGCTCGCTCCACGCCGGTGGTCGCCTCGTGATCGTCGGCGTCGGGATGCAGCCCCCGCGCATCGACCAGCCGCAGGTGGTCTTCCTGGCCGCCGAACTCAGCGTGCTGGGAAGCTTCGGCTCCCACGCGAAGGATCTGGCCGAGGTCCTGCGCCTTCAGGCCGACGGCAGCATCGACATCGACGCGGCCATCTCGCACCGCATCGGTCTCGAGGACATCGCCGCGGGCTTCGAGATGCTGCGTACGAAGCGGGGCGACCCCAATCGCATCGTCGTCGAGCCCGGCCGCCCATGACCGTCGGCGCGCCCCGCGACCCCTACCGCGAGGCCCGGCTCGAAAACGACCTGGCGGGCTACAGGCCGAAGTCCCAGGAGTCGCCGCTCGCGTAGCGTTTGAGGACGTTCTTCGCGATCAGGATGCGGTGCACCTCGTCGGGCCCGTCGGCCAGGCGCAGGGTGCGCGCGCCCCGATACATCCCCTCGAGCGGGGTCTCGGCCGAGACGCCGAGGGCGCCGTGGACCTGGATGGCGCGGTCTACCACGCGGTGCATGGCATTGGGCACGAAGACCTTGATGGCCGAGATGTCGGTGCGGGCGTCGAAGCCGGACTCCATGAGCTCCGCGCAGCGGATCGTCATCAGGCGTGAGGCCTGGATGTCCATGTAGGAGTCGGCGATGAAGCCCTGGATGAACTGCTTCTCGGCGAGCAGTCCGCCGTGGACCTCGCGCTGCATGGCGCGCTTCACCATCATGTCGAAGGCCCGCCACATCTGCCCGATGCAGTTCATGCAGTGGTAGACGCGGCCGGCGCCGAGTCGATCCTGGGCCGCCTGGTGGCCGGAGCCGTGCTTGCCCAGCGCGTTCTCGAGCGGCACTCGCACGTTGTCGAGCACGATCTCTCCGTGGTGCCCCCGCTCCTGCCCCCAGACCGGAACGCTGCGGATGTACTGGAAGCCCGGCGTCTCCGTCGGCACGATGATCTGGGTCATGCGCCCCTTGGAGTCGGCGTTGCTCTCGTCCTCGGTGCGGCACATCACGATGGCGATGTCCGCGTGCTTGGCGTTCGAGGCGAACCACTTGTGGCCGTTGATCACCCACTGGTCGCCGTCGCGCACGGCGCGGGTCTGGATGGAGCGCGGATCCGAGCCGGCGTTGTCGGGCTCGGTCATGGCGAAGCAGGACTGCATCGTCCCCGCCACGAGCGGCTCCAGCCACTTCTTCTTCTGCTCGGCGGTGCCGTACTTGACGAGGATCTTCTGATTGCCCGAGTTGGGCGCCAGGATGCCGAAGATGGGGTTCGAGTACGGGCTCCAGGCGAGGATCTCGTTCATGTAGGCCAGCTTGAGAAAGCCGATCCCCATGCCGCCGTACTCCTCGGGGAGGTGGGGCGCCCAGAGCCCCTTCTCCTTCACGATGCCCATCAGGCGGCCCCAGTGCGCGAGGGACTGCTTGTCGCGCTGCCGCAGGAAGTGTTCGTTGGGGATGATGTCGTTGGCGACGATGTCCGCGGTCATGAGGCGGATCTGGTTGGTCTCGTCGTCGAGGGTCGGGATGGGGGCAACCTGCATGGCTTCCTGCTCCTTGCGCTCGGAGGTCGGGTCGGTCGGGGAACGACCGGCGCAGCGCGGCCGCGATCTAACGCTTGAGCACGACGGCGGTTCCGTTCCCCCCCAGCCCGAGGGTCTGCCCCAGGCCGAGCTTCGCCCCGGGCACCTGGCGGGCGCCCGCCTCGCCGCGCAGCTGCCAGGTCAGCTCGCACACCTGGAAGACGCCCATGGCCGTCGTCGCCTCGCCGAAGGAGAGGAACCCCCCGCTCGGGTTGATGGGCAGCTTGCCCGTCGGCAGCGTCTCCCCGCGCTCGAGCAGGTGCTCGGCCTCGCCGGGCTTGCACAGCCCCCAGTCCTCCGGGAAGGCCAGCTCGTAGTAGACGGTGTTGTCCTGGAGCTCGACGAAGTCGAGGTCTTCGGGGGCGGCGCCGGCCTGCTCCAGCGCCTTGCTCACCGCGAGGGCGGCCTCGCTGTGGTAGCTCTTGCCGGGCGGCACCATGCCGGCCAGGCCGCGCGGGAGGCCGTCGTCGAAGCGCGCCGTGGCCACGGCGCTCCCGGCCACCCAGACCGGGCGCGACGCCAGCTGCCGCGCCTTCTCGGCGGAGCAGATGACGGCCGCAGCCGCCCCGTCGCTCACCGGGCAGATCTCGTAGAGCCGCAGGGGGTCGCTCACCAGGGCCGAGCCGAGCACTTCTTCGAGGGTGAACTCCTTGCGGAAGCGCGCGTACTCGTTGTGCACGGCGACCTGGTGCGCCTTCACCGCCACCTTGGCCAGCTGCTCTTCCGTCGTTCCGAACTCCTCCATGCGCTGCCGGCACAGCAGCGCCCAGAAGGCGGGGCCCGGCATGCCGACGCAGCGCTGGCGCAGGAATTCGGGATCGGTCTCTTCCTCGACGCCCGAGGTCTGGATGAAGCCCTTGGGCATCTTCTCGCCGCCGACGACGAGGACCACGTCGTAGATCCCACCCGCCACCAGGGCGTAGCCGATGTTGAAGGCGTTGCCGCCGGCGGCGCAGCCCGCGGACATGTTGTAGACGGGAATGCCGGTGGAGCCCATGTCCTCGACCACGTCGTTGCCGTTCAGTCCCCAGCCCTTGCCGCCGGAGAAGCGGGAGCTGGCGGCGGCCACGGCCTCGATCTCGCGCCACTGCACGCCGGCGTCGGCGAGCGCGGCCACCACGGCGTCGCGGCACAGCTCGGTGACGGACTTGTCGGGAAACTTCCCGAAGCGGTGCATTCCCACGCCCAGGACCGCGACGTCTCTCATCGTGCGCACTCTCCGTGTTCGGCCCGCCGCTCGCGGGCCACGGCCGGGGGCCTCAGACCGGACGGAACATCCACGTGATCAGCTCGGTGCCGTCCTCTTCGCGGCAGAGCGGTTCGAGGACGAGCTCGACCCGGGCGCCCACCTTCACATGCTTCGGGTCGTCCACGGCCATCCGACCCACGACCCGCAGGCCGTCGGCCAGATCCACCACGCCGAGCGCGTAGGGCCGGTACGGCTCGTCGTAGCGGGCGGGAGGCGGCGGCGGATAGTTCTGGACCGCGCAGCTCCAGAGCGTTCCCTGGGGACCGAAGCGGGCGTCTTCCATCGCCGACTGCGTGCAGTCGGGGTTGTGGCAGAGGTCGGACCTCGGAAAGTACGGCGTTTTGCAGGTGGCGCAGCGCGAGCCCGTCAGGCGCGCACCGTCCGCCCCTTCGCTGAACAGGCCCTCGACCACGGGAACGCGCTTCGTCGCCATCCGGAATCACCTCCCCTGCTTCGCCGCTCGAATCAGCTCCGGAAGGATCTCGAGGCAGTCGCCGACGATCCCGTAGCGAGCGTAGCGGAAGATCGCGGCATCCGGATCCGTGTTGATGGCCGCGATGGTCTTGGCGGCAGCGCACCCGGCCATGTGCTGGCTCGCGCCGGAGATGCCCGCCGCGATGTAGAGGCCGGGGCGCGTGATCTTGCCCGTCAGCCCCACCTGCCGCGACGAATCGACCCAGCCGTCGTCGACGAGGGGCCGCGACGCGCCCGCCATTCCGCCCAGGGCTTCCGCCAGCTGCTCCACGAGCTTGTAGTTCTCGGGCGAGCTCAGTCCCCGGCCGCCCGCGACGATGATCTCCGCATCCTCGAGGCGCAGGCCCTCGGCGCGGGCGGGCTCCAGCACGCGGATCCGCTCCTCGACGCCGGAGAGGTCGACCGCGACGTCGCTCCGCGTCGGGCTGGACGCAGCGCCCTCGACGGGCTGCGGCACCACCGCGTTGGCCAGCAGCGCGACGATGCACGACTTCTCGCCGGCCAGCTCGTAGACCACCCGCGTGTCGCCGCCGTACGCAGCGGCGGTGACGCGGAGCCGGCCGCCCGCCTCCGCCTCCACGTCCACGCCGTTCATCACCGCGCCCGAGCCCAGCCGCCCCGCAAGACGCGCGGCCACGAGACGCGTGTCGAAGGTCTGGTTGAAGAGCAGCAGCCTGGGGGAACGCTGCGCGCAGTACTGCGCCATCGCCTCGACGAAGGCGTCCGCCTGCCCCCCCGCGAGCTTGGCGTCCTCGATCCGCTCGAGGGCCGCAACCCCCTGGCGTGCCGCGATCTCGGCGTCGGCTTCCGGCGCCGTCCCCACCACGAGCCAGTGCAGGTCCGCGCCGAGGGCACTGCTCACCTTGCGGCCCAGCGTGAGGGCCGCCTCCGTCTCCTCGGGGATCTCGCCGCGCACCCCGCGCCACGTGCACACCACCACCGCAGCAGACGTCATGCAGTCGCCTTCCCTTCCGTCGTTGCGTGGCGTGAGTCCGTCATCGCAGAGGTCGGCCTACTGGAGCAGCTTGTCCTCGCGCAGCAGCCCGACGAGACGGTCGGCCAGCTCGGCCGGCGTGTTTCCCGGGACGAATTCGCAGTGGCCCTGGACGGTGGGAACGTACTGCCGCGTGAGCAGGGCCCGCGGCTCCAGATCCTCGGGACGGAGCGAGAGCTCGTCGGGGGAGACGATCGTCGGCTTCATCCGCCGCGCCGCCAGCTTTCTGGCCGCGGTCGGGTAGCGCGGCTCGCCGAGCTCGTTGCTGATCGTCACCAGCGCCGGGCAGGCGGCCTCCACGATTTCGTCACCGTCCGGCGTCACCCGCGTGACCCGGACCGCGGGCCGGTCCGACGAGCCCGCCCGCTCCACGCTGCGCGCGACGGTCACCACGGGCATCCCGAGCGCTTCGCCGATCAACGCCGGGACCACGCCCTGGTCGTCGTCGGAAGCCTGCCGGCCGCAGAGCACCAGATCGGCGCCTCCGCTGGAGCGGATGTACGCCGCCAACAAGGCCGCGATCACGTGGTAGTCCTGCCCGGAGGAAGGCAGCGAAATCGCCGCGATCTCGTCGGCGCCCAGCGCGGCGGCGTGCCGCAGCAGGGTCGTCGGATCCGTGCCCGCCGAGACGACGGCGATGCGGCAGTCGGCGCCCGCGTCGCGCAAACGCAGGGCCGCCTCCAGCGCCTGCTCGTCGTACGCGTTCATCAGCTGCGGAATCGTGGTCTGCGTGAGCGTCTTGCCGTCCTCTCCGATCACCAGGCGGCCGGCGAGGGCGTAGTTGTTCACGGCGTCCGGATCCAGGACCTGCTTGGCGCAGACGACGATTCGCATCGGATTCCTTTTCGCGGCCGGACCGTAGCAGACCCGTCGCGGCCGGCGCGGCGGCTCCCGCGCCGGCGGGATCGCCGGGCTACGCGAGCTCGCCCACCGCCTCCTCGAAGGTGGCGAGCGCCTCCTCCACCAGGTCGAAGAGAATCTGGCGGGCCGGCTTCATGGAGGTCACGAACCCGACGCCCTGCCCCGCGGCCTCCGTCATCAGGTCCTCTCTCCGGTTGTCGTTGGCGCCCTGGATGTAGTCGGAGCTGAGGAGCATCTGGTAGGGCGCGGGGAGCGCATCGGGCGCCTCGGGCTTGGCCCACTCCTCCGTCCACGGGCACTTGAGGACGCGCATCGTCATTCCGGAGATGGACGTGCCGTAGGAGGTGTCCTCCACCGTGGCGGCGAGGAGCCGCTCCTTGATGATCAGGTCGACATCGGACTCGCGCGAGGCGAGCCACAGCGTGCCCGTCCACACCCCGGCAGCGCCGAGGCAGAGGGCCGCCGCCAGATGCCGGCCGGTGGTGACGCCGCCGGCCGCGATGATCGGCGTGTCGCCCGCCATCGCGGCGACTTCGGGAACGATGGAGAAGGTGCCCACGCCGCCCGTGTGCCCCGCGGCGTCGTAGCCCTGTGCGACCACCGCGTCCACGCCCGCGTCGATCTGGCGCTTTGCCTGGCGCGCCTTGCCCACCAGTCCGAACACCTTGATGCCGCGCTCGTGCGCCGCTTCGAGGATGAAGACCGGGCTGCCGAGACCCGAGGCGATCACGGGAACCCGCTCCTCCAGCAGGACCTCGAGCTGGGCGCGCGCCATCTCCTGGTTCAGACCGCCCCACTGGTGCAGATCGATCGCGCCCTTGGGATCGGGAACGTCGTACTTCTCCTTGATCTCCTGGGCGAACTTCCGGTGGGTCTCGGGGATCTTCGAGATGAGCGCGTCGAGCGAGCCCGTGGGCGGGACCGACGCCGGCAGGACCAGATCGATGCCGAAGGGCTTGCCGTCGACGCGATCGCGGATCCACTTGATGTCCGCGGCGATGTCGTCGGGCGTGTGCATCGCCTCGCCGAGCACGGCGAAGCCGCCGGAGTTGATGACGGCGACGGCCACGTCCTTGCAGTGCGTGAAGGCGATGACGGGGAACTCGATCCCCAGCATGTCGCAGAGCTTCGTCCGCAGCGGATCCTTGGCCATGCTGGAACTCCCCGGTTCCCCGAGCGCCGCCGCTGCCCGAAATCCCCAATGAACTCGGGTCTCTGGAGCTGTTCTTGCCGAGTGGAAACGGGCGGTGGAGGCAGAACAGGGTGTGACGGTCGGGCGAGACGGCGCCAAACGTATACGGACGGCGTCCCGCCGACAAGGGCTCCGGTTTCCCATAGAGTGGGACTCGAACCGACGCTGAGGAGAGGACATGCCCGACGGTGCGCTGGCAGGCATCGGGGTCGTCGAGCTGGGCCAGATGGTCTCGG
>JAOTUO010000152.1 GCA_029863845.1 Myxococcales bacterium | reverse complement strand
GCCGCTGGGGGAGGACGCGACCCCGTATCGCCAGCTCACGACCGACCACGTCGCCATCGGGACCTTCGAGGGCCACGACGTGCTCAAGGTCGACGCCGAGGGCCTGCGCCTGCTCGCCGATCGCGCGACGCGCGACGCCGCCCACTTCCTCCGCCCGTCCCACCTCGCGCAGCTGGCCGCAATCCTCGACGACCCCGAGGCCTCGGACAACGACCGCTTCGTCGCCATCGAGCTGCTGAAGAACGCGAACATCGCGGCGGGCGGCGTCCTGCCCATGTGCCAGGACACGGGCACCGCCATCGTCATGGGCAAGAAGGGGCACCGCGTCTGGACGGAGGGTGACGACGAGGCGGCGCTCTCCGAGGGCATCCACAAGGCCTACGCGGAGACCAACCTCCGCTACAGCCAGGTCGCCCCCCTCTCCATGTACGAGGAGGCGAACACGAAGACCAACCTCCCGGCGCAGATCGAGATCTACGCGGAGAAGGGCGACACCTACAAGTTCCTGTTCATGGCCAAGGGCGGCGGCTCGGCCAACAAGAGCCTGCTCTTCCAGGAGACCAAGGCGCTCCTCAACCCGAAGAGCCTGCGCAGCTTCCTCGACGAGAAGCTGCGGATGCTCGGCACGGCCGCGTGTCCTCCCTATCACCTCGGCATCGTGATCGGCGGGACCTCGGCCGAGTACACCCTCAAGACCGCGAAGCTCGCGAGCGCCCGCTTCCTCGACGGCCTCCCGAACCGGGGCAACGAGTTCGGCCAGGCCTTCCGCGACGTCGAGATGGAGGAGCAGGTGCTCCAGCTCTCTCGCGAGCTCGGCCTCGGCGCCCAGTTCGGCGGCAAGCACTTCTGCCACGACGTGCGCGTCATTCGGCTGCCGCGCCACGGGGCGTCGTGTCCGGTGGGGATCGCGGTGTCGTGCTCCGCGGACCGACAGGTCCTCGCCAAGATCACCCGCGACGGGATCTTCCTCGAGCAGCTCGAGTACGAGCCCTCGAAGTACCTGCCGGAGGTCGCACGCGAGGAGCCCGCAGGCGAGGTCGCGCGGATCGACCTGAGTCGGCCCATGGCCGAGGTGCGGGAGGCGCTGAGCCGGCTTCCCGTCGGCGCGCGCGTCTCCCTCACGGGCCCGATCGTCGTCGCCCGCGACATCGCGCACGCGAAGCTCAAGGAGCGCCTCGACCGCGGCGAAGGACTGCCCCCGTACTTCAAGGACCTGTGCGTGTACTACGCCGGCCCGGCGAAGCAGCCGGAGGGCTACGCCTCCGGCTCCTTCGGCCCGACCACAGCGGGGCGCATGGACGCGTACGTGGACGAGTTCCAGGCGGCGGGGGGCAGCCTGGTGATGCTCGCCAAGGGCAACCGGTCGCTCCAGGTGACCCAGGCGTGTCAGAAGCACGGGGGCTTCTACCTCGGGTCGATCGGCGGCCCCGCAGCGCGTCTCGCGCAGGACTCGATCAAGAAGGTCGAGTGCCTCGAGTATCCCGAGCTCGGCATGGAGGCCATCTGGCGGATCGAGGTCGAGGACTTCCCCGCCTTCGTCGTGGTGGACGACAAGGGCAACGACTTCTACGCGCGCTTCATGCGGCCCCAGCGCTGACGTCGCGCACCGCCGGCCGGTCGGATGCGCCCGCCCCCCGGGGAGCGAGCGCATCCCGTCCTGGATATGACCGTGGTCATACGCCACCACCGCCCTGCGCTGTAAAACTAACGATCGTTCGTTCGTTCGTTGGAGCCGACGCTTCCCCCCCGGGGAAGCGCATGGGGTGCGCCAGATGACGGGGACATCGTTCCAGACCTTCACCGAAGCGGCCCAGGGGCTCGTCAACCCGGCGCTGCAGAGCTGGAAGGCCGGGGGCGGCAAGGTGGTCGGGTACTTCTGCTCCGCGGTGCCCGAAGAAATCCTCGTCGCCGCCGATCTCCTCTCCTACCGGATGCGGGCGACCGGCAGTGAGAGCACCGAGGAGTCGGACGCGTATTTCAGCAACATCAACTGCAGCTTCCCCCGCCACTGCTTCAATCTCGCCCTGATCGGCAAGTTCGAGTTTCTCGACGGGGTCATCTGCCTCAACAGCTGCGACCACGTCCGCCGCCTCTACGACAACTGGAAGCGCTACGTGCCGACGGAGTTCGTCGAGATCATGAGTCTGCCTCGCAAGACGGGTCCGGATCAGGTCGCCTGGTACCGCGAAGAGCTGGCGCTGCTCAAGGAGAAGATCGAAAAGCACTTCGGCGCCGAGATCACGGACGACCGTTTGAAGGGCGCGATCCGGCTGCTCAACGAGACGCGAAGCCTCCAGCGGGAGCTCTACGAGCTCCGAAAACGCGAGAACCCACCGCTCACCGGCGCCCAGGCCCTGGTCGTGATGGTGGCCGGCACGGCGATGCCCAAGGAGCCGTACAACGCGCTCCTGCGGGAGCTGCTGGACGAGCTGCGGCAGGCAGAGGGCAACGGCGGTTACCGGGCGCGCCTGATGGTCGTCGGAGGGATCCTCGACGACCCGGCGTGGGTGCAGGTGGTCGAGGACCAGGGCGGCCTGGTCGTGACCGACGCCACCTGCTTCGGCACCCGGACCATGTGGAAGCAGGTCGACGAGAGCATCGGCGACCCGCTCGACGCCCTGGCCCGGTACTACGTCGCCGACCGTCCCTCCTGTCCACGGATGTACGGCGAGCAGGAACGCCGCTCGGAGCTGGTTCGGGAGCTGTACAGCGAATTCGACTGCGACGGGATCATCGGTGAGAGGCTGATGTTCTGCGACCAGTGGCTCGTCGAGCACTACATGCTCGATCACGACCTCAAGGAAGAGAGCATCCCCTTCCTGAAGCTGGAACGGGACTACGTCACGAGCGGCACGGGCCAGCTGAGAACACGGGTCCAGGCCTTCCTGGAAAAGATGGGGAAGTGAAGAAAATGTCGACGGACAACCACCCGGAGCTGGTCCGCTACCGGTCGGAGCGGGAGTGGTTCAAACTCCTTCACAGCCAGGTCAAGGACAGCGACGTCCCCGAGCACCAGCTCGCCGAACGGACTCTCACCTTCTGCCTCGACATGTACAACCGGATCATCGCCTGTGTCGAAGAGGGAGATCCCTTCGTCGCCACCTACTACTGCTCGGCGCCGGAGCTCTGCACCGCCATGGACCTGCCCTGGTACATGGTGATGCAGACGCCTTTTCTCGCCTCCTCGGTGCCCTATCTCCTCGACGACATCGACTCCGCCGAGGCCATGGGCCTGGGCTCCGACCTCTGCACGGCGATCCGGCTCTCCATCTACTACATCGAGGCGAATCTGTCGCCGATCCCGAGCTGCATCGTCGGTCTGCTCTACCCCTGCGACGGCGCGCCCATGCTTCACCAGGTGATCCAGCACAACTCGAAGTGGCGCGACATTCCGATGTTCAACGCCGACCCGCCCTACTGGGACGACGATCGAAGCCTGGACTACTTCGCGGCCGAGCTCCGCAAGATGGCGCAGTTCCTCGAGCAGCACACCGGTCGGAAGCTCGACATGGACAAGCTGAAGGAAGCCATCGAGGAGTCCAACAAACAGTTCGCCCTGTGGCAGGAGTACAACGAGCTGAGACGGGCCGTACCCTCTCCCCACGGCTGGGATCTGGGGGGCTCGCAGTGCTTCTCCGTGACCCAGTGCTATCGCGCCGGCCAGAAGGGCGGCACCGACTGGTTCCGGAAGCTGATCGAGATCGCCGAGCACAAGGTCGCGAACAAGATCGGAGCCGTGGAGAAGGAGCGGATCCGGCTGTTCTGGTTCGATCTGCTGCCCTTCGGCTGGATCTTCGACCTGCTGCCGTGGCTCGAACAGGAGTGGGGCGCGGTCATGGTGATGGACATGTTCGGGAACTACCCCTACACCCTGATCGATACGTCGAGCGAAGAGCAGATGTGGAGGGATCTCGCGAAGAGAAACCTCTTCGACGCGCCGATGATCCGACAGGCGCGCGGGGTTGCAGACAACTTCGTCAACGACATCGCGCGGATCGTCAAGGACTACAAGATCGACGTCGTCATCTGGCCGGGTCACATGGGCCACAAGGACGGCTCGGCGACCATCGGGATCATGAGGGAAACCTGCCGCAAGCTGAAGGTGCCCTTCATGAGCCTGGGCCTGGACCTCTTCGACCGGCGCTACGCGACTCCGGATCAGCTCAAGGAGAAGATGTCCGAGTTCTTCCGAGCCATGGGACTCGGCTAGGGGGGTCGCGCGTGCGGTTGAGCCGACACGAAAGGGTCGCGAGATGATCGTCGGAGGCTGTGATGTCGGGTCCGCCACGGCCAAGGCCGTGCTGATGAAGGACGGCGCGCTGCTCTCGCACGTCATCATCCCGTCCGGCACCAGGCCCGAGCTCGCCGCGCGCAAGGCCATGGACGAGGCGCTCGCAAAGGCCGGCCTGGGCTCCATCGAGGCCGTCGACTACATCGTGGGCACGGGCTACGGGCGGCTCAAGATCCCCTTCGCCGGCGAGAACGTATCGGAGATCACCTGTCACGCCCGCGGCGCCCACTGGATGTCTCCCGCGGTGAGGACCGTCATCGACATGGGCGGCCAGGACTGCAAGGCGATCTCCATCGACGACGAGGGGAACGTCGCCGACTTCGCGATGAACGACCGCTGCGCCGCGGGCACGGGCCGGTTCTTCGAGGCCATGGCGAGAGTGCTCGACTGCGGATTCGAGGGGCTGTCGTCCCTCTGTCTCCAGGGGGAGAACCCGGCCACGATCTCGAGTCAGTGCAGCGTGTTCGCCGAGTCGGAGGTGATCACCCTGCTGAACGACGGGGTGGAGCTGGCGGACATCGTGGCCGGTCTCCACCACTCGATCGCGCGCAGGATCCACGCCCTGGCGAGGAGGGTGGGACTGGTCGAAGACGTCTGCCTGTCGGGAGGCTGTGCCAAGAACGAGGGCCTCGCCCGGGTGCTCGAGCACAAATGGGGGGTGAGCGTGAAGACGCTGCCTCGCGATCCACAGATCGCGGGCGCCCTGGGCGCGGCGCTGATCGCCGGGGAGAAGTCGAGCGCGGTGCGTCGAGCGAGCTGAGATCCGGAACGGCCGTCTTGCGGGTCCGCGCGCGACGATGCACGCCAGTACGGAGCAGTCGTGGGGGCCTTGGATCTATACCTGAAGCAGGTGGCGGCGTTCGTCGAGGAGCGCCGCAGGGACGGCAGGCAGGTCCGAGCGTTCCAGTGCGACGGCGATCCCCAGCAGCTGCGGCAGGGGCTGCCCGTCCGCGTGGGCCCCGGAGCGAACGCGGGCCTGATCCTGCGCGCGGACACCTTCGCGGAGCTGGGAAGCCCGGACGCCGGCTCCTCCGCCTTTCCCCTCTGGACCCGAGACGCGTCGCTGCTCACCGACGGCAGGATCACCCTCATCGGTCCGGGCATTCGGGAATCCGAGGGAGCCAGCCTGCCCTTCGGGCAGGTCCTGATGATCGGCGGCACGGAGCTCGGGGACGAGGAGCACGAGGCGCTGGAACAGAACCAGTACGTCGCCGACCAGATCGAGGGCTACATGATCCGCAGCACCCCCGGGCGGATGTGGAGCCGGGTCGGAAGGGATGCGGCGCGCAGAGGCTTCGACTTCGACGTCCTGGGGCAGGCGCTCATGATCCTCTTCAAGTCCGCCATCCCCCAGATCGAGGCCATGGAGGTCCTCTTCCTGACCTCGGGAAAGGAGGACCTACAGCAGCTGAACGGCATCGCCGAACAGGTCCGCACGATCGGCACGCTCATAGCGAGGAACGCGTGGCTGGCCAGGGGCTACGACATCCTGGAGTGCAGCCTGGGCGTGGACTGCCGGTCCTGCTCGGACAAGCCCACGTGCGACGACATCCGGGACGTCGTCAAGATCCGCAAGAAGAAGCTCAGGAAGAAGGCCGATGCTTGATCCGCGTGCTCCCCGCAAGAGGCTGGTCGCGGTCTGCGGCAAGGGGGGCGTCGGCAAGACCGCGTTCACGGCCATGCTGGGCCGGGCTCTTCTGGAGAGCGGAACAGCCGGCAAGCTGCTCCTGATCGACGCCGACCCCGCCATGGGGCTGCCCATCGCGCTCGGCGTGCCGGTGAGGCGGACCATGGGCCAGGTTCGCGAAGAGATCATCGGGACCGCCCGCAAGGGAAACCGGGAGGAGAAGGTCAAGCTCGTCGACATGCTCGACTACCTGGCGCTCGAGGCCCTCACCGAGACGGACGCCTTCGCCCTGCTGGCCATGGGGCGCACCGAGACGCTGGGCTGCTACTGCCCCGTCAACGACCTCCTGAGGGGAACCATCGAAAGCCTCTCGAAGAGCTTCGACACCATCGTGATCGACGGTGAGGCGGGCGTCGAACAGATCAACCGCCAGGTCATGCGCCGCGTCGACACCCTCGTCATGATCAGCGACGCCACGTCCAGAGGCATCCAGACCGCCGATCTGATCCGGAAGATGGTGCGGGAGGAGAAGCTGATCGACTGCGACACCCTGGGCCTGGTCTTCAATCGCGTGCAGGCCAACCGGGAACTGCTGGAGCAAGCGGGCTTGAAGATGGGGGTCGAGGTGTTCGGCTACATCCCGCAGGACGAGAACGTCGCCTACCACGATCTGGTCGGGAAGCCCCTGACGGACCTCTCCCCTGATTCACCCGCGCTCGCGGTCGTACGCGACATCGCGCAGCATCGCATTCTCGAGACGTAGCGGAGCGCGGCGCAACGGAGGCAAGCGGATGCCCGAGAAGGGCGAGGCAGCGAAGATCGAGAGGCTCCTGAATCACTGGATGGAGCACAACGGGGAGCACGCCTCCGAGTTCATGGCCTGGGCGGAGAAATCCAGGAAGCTCGGGAGAGCGGGTGTTTCCGAGGGCATCGTTCGGGCAGCCGGGGAGCTCGAGAAGGCGAACGAATTCCTGCGCGCCGCGCTGAAGGCGTTGAAGGAGCGGTAGATGTGTCTGGCCAAGGCCTATTTGAAGGGCGACGGGGAAGGCGAGCTTCTCCTGGAAGACGTCACGCTCGTGGAAATCGACGGCGGCAAGCTCCGCCTCTCCACGCTCTTCGGTGAGGAGCGGGAGCTCGACGGCACCATCGAGGCCGTCGATTTCCAGAACTCGAGTCTCATCGTCCAGGCACGGCCCGGACGCAGGGGGGGCTGAGCGGGCGGACCGCCCGCTTCGGGGCCTTCGCGGCGCCCGAGCGCGCGATTGGGTGACGCCGGTCACGAACGCGCCCCCCGCCTTTCCGATATACCTGCTAGCATTCAGGCATTCGCGGTTTCGAGCCTTCAGGGGGGGAGCGATGCAAGTCTCGACACACCTTTCGACACGAACTGTGCTTCTCGGGGCGCTGCTGCTGGGCGCACCGGCACTCGTCTCCTGCGTCTCGAAGGGCGCGTATCGAGACGTGGTCACGGAGCGCGACGATCTGGCCGGGCAGAAATCCGCGCTCGAAGAGCGCGTCCGTGCGCTCGACGAGGAGAAGGCGTCACTCGGGTCCGAGCTCTCGAGCCGGAAGCAGGAGGTCTCCAACCTCCAGGGGACCTACGACTCGCTGGTCGCCGACCTCCACGCCGAGCTCGCCTCGGGCCAGATCCAGATCCAGCAGCTTCGCGACGGGATCCGTCTCGACGTCGCCGACGACATCCTCTTTCCCTCGGGCTCGGCGCGGATCGACGACGGGGGCAAGGCGGTCCTCGACAAGGTGGCCGCCCAGGTGAAGAACGCGTCGGGCCGGGTCGAAGTCACCGGTCACACCGACAACGTGCCGATCCGCGGGGGGCCGACCGCCCGCTACCCCACGAACTGGGAGCTCGGCGCGGCGCGCGCCGCCAGCGTCGTCCGCATCCTGCAGGATCAGGGTGTGGAGGGCACGCGCCTTCAGGCCCTCTCCGCAGGCGAGTATCGACCCCGCGCGTCGAACGAGACGGAGCAGGGGCGCCAGCGCAACCGTCGCATCGAAATCCGCCTGCGTCCCGTGGCGACCGGGGAGGCAATCGCGGAGGAAGGCGACGCGGACGAGAGCGGGGTGTCCCCACCCGCCTCGGACTGAGCGCGGCGATCGGCGAGATCCGTTCTCAGAAGCGGATGTCGTAGCGCAGGCCGTAGAAGTCCGGGCCGACCAGCGGGGTGAGCGCGGGCAGGCCGAAGCGGTCCGGCTCGCGCCGGAAGTGGAAGCGGCTCGGCAACACGTAGCCGAACAGCGCGCCCGAGGCCCAGCCCACGAGCACGTCGGTCGCGAAGTGCATTTCGGCTGTCATCCGGAGGATCCCGGTCGCCAGCGCGCCGGCCACCGCGAAGCCGCAGGTCCAGCGGTCTGCGGCCGCCGGGTCGGAGCGGTGCAGGTGCCGGGCGCAGAGCAGACCCGCGACCGCGGCGGCATTGGAGCTGTGGCCGCTGTAGAAGCTCGTGTTCGCGCTGCGGCCCCGCCCGCAGTCGGAGAGGTAGTTCGGGTCCTCCCGGCACGGGCGAACGAAGGGACGGGCCCGTCCCGCCGCGAGCTTCGCGGTGAGCGTGGCGACGTTGTTCCCGAGCAGCCACGGCAGCTCCGTCCGCACGCTTTCGGTGAGGCCATACTCGCCGCGCAGGGCGTACCAGTCGGAGACCAGCAGGACCAGCATGCCGCCGAAGAGGGCGTCGCCCGCCGTCCCGGCTCGCTCGCGGACGCTCCGCGAGCGACCGCGCAGCACGTCGCGGACGCCGTCATCGAAGGCGTTCTCGCGGCTCCAGCGCGGCTCCCGCGGCGGGTCGAAGCCGAACTCCGCGGTGGCGAGGGCCGCGGCCAGCACCAGGGTCGGGCCCCAATCACGCAGCCAGGATCGGGTGGCCGGCGGCTCCGCCCACTGCGGTGCGAGGCCGAGCGCCGCGCGCCCGGCGAAGGCCCCGCTGGCCAGCGGCGGCCGGTGGGGATCGGCCGCCGGGAGCGTGAGCAGCCGATCGAGACCGATCCCCGCCGAGCCCTCGAAAGCCACGGCCCCGCCCGGCGCGAGCAGGGCGCACGCGAAGGGCACCACGAGCCGTGCTGCGCGCAATCCGAACCTCAGGGGGGATCCAGACGCCTCCGTCGGCCTTCGTATCGGCGGGATTGCTCGCGCACATGACGGGCCCCCCGAGGTCGGTATCGAGAACGACTTTCGCAACGACGACGAGACATCCAGATTCGGCTTCCGCTCGACTGACGCGAAGGCGTAGAATCGTGCCCTCGGGAGTCCAGAAAAAGGATTGATTCGGTCCGGTTTTCGACGAAGGTTCCGCAGACCGATTCTCCATGAACCCGGGGGATGCGAGTACTCCCAGCGCGAACGGACTACCGGAAACGCGGTTTCGGGGTAGGCTTGCCGGCTCGACGGGGAGCGCGGCGACCACCCGGGACCGGAGCGGGGTTCTCATGGCCAGGCCCCACCGACTGGATGCACTCGAGGCCGGGATCCACTTCATGACGTGGGTCCTGAGCGACCACTCGCTCTCTGAACCCAAGCCGGAGCGCTTCTTCGCGAGCCTGGGGATGAGTTGGGACGAGGTTGCCAGGCAGTGCAAGCACGGCGACAAGGCGATCGCGGCCTTCCTCGAGTCCTTCGAGCGAACGTTC
>JAOTUO010000457.1 GCA_029863845.1 Myxococcales bacterium | reverse complement strand
CGACGCGCTGGACTGCGAGTGCGATGATCTTCTTCGCCTCCCGCTCCGCCGTCCGCTTCGTCTCCTCACGGATGTCCCGAACGGCGGCCGCGGCCTCGCTGCGTGCCGTCTCCACCAGCTCCTCTCTCAGCTGCTTCTTCGCCTCGGTCGCCGAGAGCCGCGCCACCTCTTCGAGCCGCTCGCGCCGCTGGACCAGGAGCCGCTCGGTCTCGACCTCGCGGCTCGCCAAGTCCCGCTCGCCCTTGGCAAGGGCCCGCTCACGCCCGTCGAGTTCCTTGGCACGGTCGTCCAGGGTGTTGAGCTTGCGGTCGATGAGCGTCTCCCGCTCCTCGACCCGCTCCTGGTGCCGTTCCAGCTCCTCACGCCGCTCCTTTGCCTCGGCATCCCACGACTGACGGAGTTGGAGGATTTCCTCTTTGGCTCCCAGAAGCAGCTGCGTCTTGTCCTGATCGGCGTCCCGTCTGGCCTCCGACAGGATCCGTTCGGCCTGCTGCGCGGCAGATCGGCCCACCCGCTCCGCGTCCCGGCGCTCGACCCGCCGCCCCACTACGAAAAAGACCGCCCCGGCAATCGCACCACCGCCGAGAACGGCCAACAGGTACGGCAGAAGCTGGTCGGCTCCCATATCTATCTCCAGCGACGCTGCCAACCCTGTCGTGGGGGAGCGCGCCTTAATCGATTCGATGTTCCAGCGTGGTCACATGTGCGTGACCCGCCGAAGTTAAGGGGCTTCGGACCTCGTCGCAAACGCCCCGGTCGACCGGGATCGCCGTTTCGCCGGCGGCAATAGCCGAGACAGCTCGGTCCCGAGGGCGTTCAAGCGATCGGTCATCTCCCGCTGCGACCGGCGGGCCTGGAACAGTTCGTCGGTAATGGCAAGCGCCGCCAGGATCGCCGCCTTCTGGGTCTCGACGATAGCACCGGAACTCGCGATGTCCCGCAGCGTCTTGTCCACATGGTCCGCGACCGCGCGGGTGTACTCAGGGGGGCGGTCCGACTTGAGCGTATACTCATCGCCGCCAATGGCGACCTTCACGACCGTTTTTTCGGTACTCATCGCCCCTGCTCCTCCGTGGCCACCTGCTCTTCGAGGAAGCGCAGGCGACCGAGTAACTCCTCGACGCGCGTCCGCGCCACGCCCAGTCGCTGCTCCAATTCGGTGTTCTCCGCCTCCAGCGACTTGCTCCGTTCCCGGTCCGCCACGAGGTCCTGACTCAATCCAAGCTGGGCCTGCCCCGCTTCGGCCTTGAGCGCGCGGCGACGCCACGTCGCCAACTCGCTCGCGAGTGCGGCCAGGACCTCTCGGAGCTCCTCCAGCGCGCGAAACTCAGGCCTCTCGTCGTTCGACACCCAACCGCTCCTTGAGCGAAGCCAGCACCTTGGCCAGGGCCGTGTCGGCCTCCGCGTCCCGGAGGGTCCGATCGGGCGCGCGGAAGACGAGACGCCACGCCACGCTGCGCCCGGCCATTTCCGATCCTCTATACTCGTCAAAAACCGCCAATTCCGCGAGGAGGGCCCCTGCGGCATCGCGGATCACCCCCTCCACGGCGGCCGCCGTGACCCCGGGTGGGACCACCAGTGCCACGTCCCGTTCCACCGGGGGAGTGGAGGGCAGCGGCACGAACATCGTGGCCGGTGGCGCGGCATCGCCGGTCTCGAGCTCGAAGCCGAACAGCACCGCGGCCCAGGCGGGCCGATCGGCCTCGAGCGCACCAGCCCAGCCTCGCACCGTCCCGTCGGCACCTGTAAACTGCCAGCCGTCGGCAGCGGACTCGATGGTGCCCTCCGGACCGATCGAGCGGACGGCGGTCTCGAACAATGCCTTGATGTCCCACCGATCGAAATCCGGCGCCTTACCCGACCCGGACCAGTGTGCGGGAACCCGCGCTCCGGTCACCACGGCCGCCACCCGGGTCGTTTCTTCCGGCAACGGCCCCCCGGTATCCCGGAACACCCTGCCGATCTCGAACAGGCGCACGTCCCGCTCCCGGACCGCCCAGTTGCGTTCCACCGAGCGCGTGAGGCCGCTCAGCAGATCGCGGCGCAGGTAGGCGTCCTCCGCAGACAGGGGGTTCTGCACGCGGAAGGCGTCCGACCCGCCCGATCCGGTCAAAGAGAGGGATCGGGCCTGGTACAGACCGAG
>JAOTUO010000151.1 GCA_029863845.1 Myxococcales bacterium | reverse complement strand
GCGGGCCGCGATCCTCTGCCACAGCGTGAACAACGTCGTCGCGGTGGCCGTGATGGCGTGGGCACCGGCCGAGTCGCCACCCGCCCCCCTGGCGGTGGCCGTCGGGCTCCCGCTCGCGTGCGGCTGTCTGTGGGCGGTCTGGCGACGCGCCGGGGGCCCGCCCGCTCCCGGCGGTCTACAGCAGCCAGCCGGATCGGTCGATCCATGGGGGGATCCGGGGCCGTGAGGCCACCGTCAGGGAGGACGCGTCCGTGGGAGAATCGCCGCGCGTGCTTCTGCTCGACGACGGCGAGCTCGACGACGTTCAACGGCTGATCGAGCAGATGGGCGTCCAGTTCGCCCGCGTCCGCGGCGGGGCGATCCTTCAGGACACGCCCCCTCCGAAGACGCTGCTCGTCGCCACCCCGCGCCGCATGCGTGCCGTCCGCGAGGACGACGGCAGCGGCCAATGCGCACCGGTGCGCGTCGTCGTGGCCGACCAGGACTCCCCGGCGCTGCGCGAGCAGCTTCGGAAGATCGGCTTCGACTACCTGGTCAGGCGCCCCGTCCATCCCGAGGCCCTGCGGCTGCTGCTGCTGCACTGCGTCTACACGGGCGAGGAGCGCCGTGGACAGCCGCGCGTGCCCGTGGGCTTCGAGGTCTTCTTTCGCTCGGGGATCCGCCGCCGCCGTGCCATGCTCACCGATCTCTCGGTCGGAGGCTGCCGGATTCTGACGCCCCACGCCCTCGCGCCGGGAAAGACCATCAAGCTGATGCTCCCCGAAGAGCTGGGCGCCACGGAGCCGATCGCTCTTCGAGGACGGGTCGCCCGCTCCAGCTTCGACGAGAAGCTGGGCGCGAAGGGCCTCCACCGGAGTGCGGTCGTCTTCAAGGAGGTCCCGCGGGAGACGCGGCAGGAGCTGGAGTGGATCGTTGAGGCGCGGGCTCGCGGACCGGCAACGCTGCCCCACCCCGGCCGCGACGCCGAGGCGGCCGACGCCGCGAAGGAAACGCCGCGCGGCCGGACGGCGACCCGGTCCGACGACGCTCGCCGGGAGCCCCCCGTCCACGTCGGGACACCGCGAAAACGGCCCCGGTCCACGAGCCCGCTGTCGGACCGGCCGCCCGCCCGGCCCCAGGACCCCCGCGTCGAGCCCCCCGCCGTTCCGGCGACACCCGACCCGCCGCCCACGGTGGCGCCTCCGCGCCCGCCGGAGGCGGAGCCCGTCGGGAAGGCGCCGCACGCGACCCCCGCGCACGCCGTGACGGACGGACCCGGAGATTGGGGCGACCCCTTCGATCGCCGCCGACACCGCCGCGGCTTCTACGAACGCAAGGTCCCAGCCTTCGGAGACCGTGCGCTGCGGGTGCTGGTGGGCCGCGATCTCTCGGCGCGCGGGATGCGGGTCGAATCCGACGATCTGGAGATCGGAGACCGTATCCACGTGGCCATCTACGGAGGATCCGGCGACGAGCCCATGCTCCTGTGGGCCACGGCGGCGCGCAACGACCGGGACGGGGGGATCGTCCTGCTCTTCGACGAGCCCGAAGCGGACATCGCCCACGCCCTCGAGAAGCTCGTGGCCAAGCTCCCCGCCGTGGAGCCGCTCCGCGACGGGGAGGCCAAGGCGATGGGCACGGTCATCGGCGAGATCGTCGAGCCCTAGCCGGCGACCGCCCGGTGTACCGCGGCCCACCGCAGGAACGGCCACTTCGGGCCTTCGACCCGATCCAGGGCAGCCTGCTACCGTACGCCTCTCGAGCGGGAGGAAACGTGGCCCGGAGCAAGAACAAGCAGAAGGTCAAACGGCACCGGCACCGCATGCGTCGGAAGCGTCGAATCGATCGCAAGAAGCTCGCAGAACGGTCCGAGCACTGACAGACCGGCGCCGCCCACTCGGGGCGACGCGCGGCGTCGGCTCAGGACGCGCGACCCGCGCCCGCGATCACAGGGGACGAACGTTCGTGGCTTCGGGACCCTTCTGACCCTGGCTGGGCTCGTACTCGACCTTCTGGTCCTCCCGCAGCGTCTTGAATCCCTCGCTGGACACGTTCGAGAAATGGACGAATAGGTCCTTACCGCCGTCGTCGGGCGTTATGAACCCGTAGCCCTTCTGATCGCTGAACCACTTCACCGTGCCGGTCGCCACCTGTCGTCCTCCTTGAATGCCGGGCGGGCGGATTGTCCTACAAACGCACTGCGATTTTCCAGCAATGCTTGGCACCGGGGGTGGAGCCGGTACGGTGCGTGGCTCGGTCGAGCACCCCCGCGGGGCAACGAGAGCCTGGGCTGCCAACGCCGGATCGAGCGGTAGAAAACGAACAGCCCGGAGCCCCCGTAAGGGCCCCGGGCCTTTCCCTGGGAAGGGGATTATTTGGCTTTCTAAGGTGAAAGTGGGCGACGCGACCGGGAAGGTGTCACGCGAACTTCCAGAATCGGAGCATTCGCCCGCACGCCCGTCCCGAGGGTTGTCCTCGCGGTTTCCCGTGGGAACGGAACGCGGCGCCGCCGTTGCAAGCGCTTGCGTCAAGCAGCCGTCCAGTCCTGCCGACACACTCCATCAACGCCCCCCTGCGTTCCGGCCCCAACGGCCGGAACGGACCGGCCGCCAAAGACCGTCCGGCCGCGCGCCGTGCGCAGCTTTCCGGTCTCGAGCGCGGCGAGGAGGGGAGCATGAGGGGACGTCATCCGACATCGCGGGTGGCGCGCGAGCGCAACTGCTGGCGAGCCTGGGGCACCGCGCTGCTGCTGCTTCAACCCGCAGCAGCCGTGAGCGCCGAGGAGCCCCCGCCGGACCTGGGTCTGATGAGCATCGAGGACCTCCTCGAGGTCGAGGTCACGTCGGTTTCGAAGCGCGCGCAGAAGGTCTCCGATGCCCCCGCTGCGATCACCGTCCTGACGAGCGAGGACATCCGGCGCTCCGGGGCCACCACCATTCCCGACGCTCTGCGAATGGTTCCCGGCCTGCACGTGGCGCAGATCGACGGCAACAAGTGGGCCATCACGGCTCGGGGCTTCAACAGCCAGTTCGCCAACAAGCTGCTGGTGATGATCGACGGACGCACCGTGTACACGCCGCTCTTCTCCGGCGTGTTCTGGGACGTGCAGGACGTGATGCTCGAAGACGTCGACCGGATCGAGGTCGTGCGGGGTCCCGGCGGCACGCTCTGGGGAGCGAACGCGGTCAACGGAGTGATCAACATCATCACCAAGCCGGCCGCCGCCACCCAGGGGGGCCTCGTCGCGGCCGGCGCCGGATCCGTGGAGCGCTACTTCACCCAGGCGCGCTTCGGCGGCAAGCTGGCTGAGGGCGCGCACTATCGCATGTACGCCAAGTACTTCGACCGGGGGTCACTCGAGACGAGTACGGGAAGCTCCGCCCACGACGACTGGGACATGGCGCGAGGCGGATTTCGCGTCGACTGGAACGCCACCGGCAGCGATTCCTTCACCTTCCAGGGCGACTACTACGACGGGGACGTGAGCGACACCCTGTTGACTGGGACGCAGGAGAACCAGGCCCTCCGCGGGGGCAACTTCCTGACCCGCTGGAACCACGAGTTCTCCGGCGGCTCCGACATGCAGTTCCAGCTCTACTACGACCGCACCGACCGCGACGTCGACGCGCTCCTGACCGAGAAGCGCAATACCGTGGACCTCGAGTTGCAGCACCATTTCCAGCCGTTGCGGCGCCACGACGTGGTGGTGGGCGCCGGCTATCGGATGAACGACGACGACATCGACCCGCGGGCCACTGCGTTCGCGCCCAAGTCGCGCACCAATCACCTCGCCAGCAGCTTCGTTCAGGACGAAGTCACGCTGATCGAGGACCTGCTCTCGGTCACGATCGGATCGAAATTCGAGCACAACGACTACACGGGCTTCGAATTCCAGCCGAGCGGTCGCGCGCTGTACTCTCCCAGCGACCGCCACAGCCTGTGGGCGGCGATCTCGCGCTCCGTGCGTACGCCGTCCCGCGCCGACAACGACGTCGCCTTCATGTCCCCGGCGTCGGACCAGCCCAACACGCTCAATACCTACCTCGGTAATCGGGACCTGGAGGCCGAGGACCTGCTCGCCTACGAGCTCGGCTACCGCGGACAGCCCCTGGACACTCTCTCGCTCGACGTGGCCGCCTATTACAACGACTACGACGGCCTCCGGAGCAGCGACATCGTTGCATCTAGCCCCTGCCCTGCTCCTCCGTTTCCGCTGGGGTTCACCTGCAACATGATCAGCTTCAGCAACCGGGTCGACGCCTCGGCCTGGGGCGTCGAGGCGATCGCAACCTGGATTCCGGTACCCTTCTGGCACCTCACCGGCGGCTACACCTACATGCACGTGGACGTCGATCCCCGGAACAGCAGCACGGATCCGACGGCCGTGGACCAGGAAGGCGAGACGCCACGACACCAGTTCTTCGTGCTCTCGCGCCTGAACCTGCCCTTCGACCTGGAGTTCGACACGTCTCTCTACTGGGCTGACGATCTACGCGCCCAGCCGGTAGGGGAGTACACGCGACTCGACGCACGTCTGGGCTGGCGACCTCTGGATCAGCTCGAACTCAGTCTGGTCGGGCAGAACCTGACCGAGGCCCGTCACCCGGAGTTCGAGAACGGTCTCTTCTCGCTGCGGAGTCAGGTGCCGCGCAGCGTGTACGGCAAGGTCACCTGGCGGTATTGATCCGAAAGGCTGGACGTAGCTCGCGATGCGACTCACGCTGACAGTGCGGGTTCTGGCCTGCGCCTTGATGACACTCTCGCTCGTTCTGCCCCGCGGCGTTCGGGGTGAGCAGGGTCACGCCGAGTACGAGGTCAAGGCGGCGTTCCTCTACAACTTCGCCGCGCTGGTCCAGTGGCCGGCGTCCGCGTTCTCCGAGTCCGGCGAGCCCCTCGCCATCGCCATCCTGGGAGCCGCCGATTTCGCGCCCCATACCGAAGAGTTCCTGAAGGACCGGAAGGTGGGAGGGCGCCCGATCCAGGTAAACCGCATCGCGAGCCCGAAGGAGATCACGGGACACCACATGGTCTTCGTGAGCGCTGCGGAGAACGACCGCCTTGCCCGGATCCTGGAGGTGGCTCGCGGCAGTCAGGTGCTCACCATCGGCGAGTCGGAGAGCTTCGCCCGTCGCGGGGGCATCATCAACTTCTATCGCGAGGGCAACAAGATTCGCTTCGAGATCAATCGGCCGGCGGCCGAGGCGGCGGGGCTGCGCATCAGCTCCCGTCTGCTTCGCCTCGCGCGGCTCGTGTCGGGCGAGGGGGGCTGAGCGTGCCCGGCATCGCGAGGCGCTCCATCAGCCGCAAGCTGACGCTGACGGTGCTGTTGACCAGCGGCGCGTCGCTGCTGCTGGCCTGCCTCGTCTTCGTCCTGTACGACGTGGTCACCCTGCGCCGGGCCATGACCCAGGACGCCGGAACGCTGGCACGCGTGATCGGCATCAACAGCGCCGTCGCGCTCACCTTCGACGACCCGAGCGCCGCGTCCGAGACGCTGGGCGCATTGAGTGCGGCCGACTCGGTGCTCGCCGCCGTGATCTACGACGCGGACGGCGACGTGTTCTCGAGCTACACCGCCCCCGGGCTCGACGAGGCGGGCTTCGTCCCGCCTGCCATCGGACCGGAGGGAGCGCGCTTCGACGGCCCCCACCTCGAGATCACCCGAGACGTGGTCTTCAATGGAAAGGCGATCGGAACGATCTTCATCCGCCGGGACACGCGTGAGCTGGGCAAGCGCATCGAGCGCTACGTGGGAATCGTGCTGGCCCTGCTGGTCGCCGTGGCGGCCGTGGCGGCCGCCATCTCGGCGCGGCTGCAGCGAACCATCGCCTGGCCCCTCGCCGAGCTGGCCAGCAACTCCGAGGCCATCGCCGACGGCGACCTGTCCACCCACGTCGAGGCCTCCAGCGACGACGAGCTCGGCGTTCTGGCGCGCGCCTTCAACGCGATGGTGCTGGGTCTTCGCGGCCTGGTGGGTGAGGTGCGCCAGAGCATCGGCGACGTGAGCGAAGTCTCCGACGCCCTGCGCGAGAGCAGCGCCAATATGACGCTCGAAGTCCAGCGGCAGATGAGCGCGGTTGCCGACACCGCAGATTCCGCGGAACAGGTGCGCACGTCGAGTCTGGACGTCAACGCCAACGTCGAGCAGCTCGCGGTCGCGGCGCGGGAAACGTCATCGTCGATCTACCAGATGGAAGTGTCCATCGGCGAGATCGCCGGCCACATGGATCACCTCAACGATTCCATCGACACGACATCGACCGCCGTCAACGAGGTGGCCGCCAACATCGACGAAGTGGTCGGAGGCGTCGAGACGCTCCAGAACGCGACAGACGAGTCGCTGACGCGCCTGGATCAGCTCAGTGCTTCGGTCCGCCAGGTGAAGGACAACGCGGAGGAGAGCCACGCGCTGTCGGAAGACACCAGCCAGGAGGCCAGCAAGGGCATGAAGGCGGTGAGCGAGACCATCGCCGCCATGAAGGAGATCTCCACGAGCTTCGAACAGCTCGAAGGCAGCGTCTCCCGCCTTGCCGAGCAGTCGAACTCGATCGACGAGATCATCCAGGTGATCAGCGAAGTCGCCGAGCAGACGAGCCTCCTCTCACTGAATGCGTCGATCATCGCGGCGCAGGCCGGTGAGCACGGAAAGCCCTTCTCGGTGGTCGCGGAGCAGGTCAAGAGCCTCGCGAACCGGACGCACCGCTCCACCCAGGAGATCGCGCAGCTGATCCGGTCGATTCAGCACGACACCTCCGCCGCCGTCACCGCCGTCGAGGAGGGGTCTGCGAAGGTCGAGAAGGGCGTTCAGCGCTCGAACGTCGCGGGCGAGGTCCTCGGCAAGATCATCGAGAAGTCGCAGAACTCCACGGCCCGCGTGCGAGAGATCGCCGACGCGACGGCGCGCCAGAGCGGGGATCTCGAGCGCGTGGACCGCGCGATGAACGAGGTGAAGCAGATCGTCGAGGCCATCAATCGCTCCACCCGCGACCAGCACCGCGCCACCGCCGAGATCGCCAACGCCGTGCAGAACATCCGGAGGCTGGGCGAGGACGTCCGGCGCTCCACCGACGAGCAGCGGGAGGGAAGCGGGCTGATCACGAACGCCGTGAACAACGTTGCCGAACGGCTGAACCAGATCGCCGAGGCCACCCAGGCCCAGACCAAGAGCTGCGAGACCATTCACCAGGCCCTGAGCATCTTTCGCGACGTGATGGAGGAGGCGACCCTGCGCACCGAGGCCATCAACGCCATGGTCGCGAGGCTCCTCGAGCGATCGCAGCAGCTCGGGCAGGAGATCGGCCGCTTCAAGACCGACTAGCGTCCCGCCGCCGCCCGGGGCCTCAGCGGGGAGCGGACCGCTCCGGCTCGATCCGCTCGACGCGGCGAACCTGCTCGGCGAAGACCGACGGGTCCGAGGTCGGAAACCTGCACACGCGGTTCTCGCAGACGTAGGCGGTGACGCGACCGCCGCGCGCCACCCTCCCGGCGACCAGCGGCACGAGGGCGCTGTGGGCCTCGAGATCTTCTCCCTCGGTCACGACGCTCAACACGCGGTTGGGAAGGAAGGCGACGCGCAGCGGCGCCAGCATCCCGTCGAAGTCACCGCCCTCCGATGGACCCACCACCACGATCTCCTTGGCCGGGTCCAGGTGGTACTCGAGCGCCAGCAGCATCTCCGGTAACGCCGTGGGCCGGCGCGTGAGATCGTCGTAGAAGGCGGAAAAGAGCAGGATTGCGCGCAGGAGGTGGCCGTCGTCGCCGGTGTACCCGGCCAGGCGCAGCAGATTGAGCGCCTCGACCGAGTTGCCCGACGGAATGGCGCCGTCCCGGCCCGGCTTCTCGCGGCTCATCAGCTTCTCGTGATCGTCGGCGGTCCGGAAGTAGCCGCCGCCCGTCGCATCCGCGTAGCGGCGGTCGAGGACCTGCTGGAGGGCGAGGGCCTCCCTGAGCCAGCGCGGGTCGGGCGCCGCCTCGTAGAGGTCGAGCAGGCCGGCGATCACGAAGGCGTAGTCCCCGAGAAAGGCCGGCCCGGCGGCGCGGCCGTCCTGGTAGACGCGGTGCAAGCGCCCGTCCTCTCGCATGCGGTCGAGGATGAAGTCGGCCGTTCGCATCGCCGCGCGCACGTACTCCGGGTCGCCAAGCGCAAAGCCCGCGCGCGCGTAGGCCGAGATCATGAGTCCGTTCCAGGCCGCGATGATCTTCTCGTCCCGCAGCGGCGGCGCGCGTCGGCTGCGCGCCCGGTAGAGAAGCGGGCGGGCCGCGTCCAGCGACACGCGCACCGCTTCCGGTGAAAGCCCCAGCTCGCGTGCGACCTCGTCGATCGAACGCCCGGCGTACAGGATGTTGCGTCCTTCGTGGTTTCCCCGCTCCGTGACACCGTAGAAGGCCTTCACGACCGGTGCCTTGTCCGCGCCGACGGCCGCCCCGATCTCCGCCGGCGTCCAGGTAAAGAACCAGCCCTCCTCGGACTTCCCCTCATCATCGAAACTGTCGGCGTCGGTGGCGGAGTAGAAGCCGCCCTCGGGCGCCGTCATCTCCCGGCCCACGTAGCGGAGGATGTCGCGCGCCGTGCGGGAAAAGTCTTCGCGCCCGGTCGCCTGCCACGCCTCCAGATAGACGACGACGAGCAGGGCGTTGTCGTAGAGCATCTTCTCGAAGTGCGGAACGAGCCAGTGCGGATCGGTCGAGTAGCGGTGGAAGCCCCCGCCCACCTGATCGTAGATGCCGCCCGCCGCCATCTTGTCGAGGGTGAGCAAGGCCAGCCGGAGCGCCTCCTCGTCGCCGGTGCGGCGGTGATGGCGGAGCAGGAAGCGGATCGGCGTCGTGGCCGGGAACTTCTGGCGCGCACCGATGCCGCCCCAGGTCGAATCGATCCGCGGTACGTAGGCAGAGCGGGCGTCTTCCAGCGCGTCGAGATCGGGAATCCGGGTCGCGGCGGCTCGGGCGCCCTCCAAGCCGCCCCGGATCGCCGCCGCGACCTGCTCGGCGCTCTCATCGGCGCGGGCGCGATTGCCTGCGTAGAACTCGGCGATGGCCCGCAGCACGGACGGGAACCCCCGCCGGCCTTGGCCGTCGCCCGGCGGGAAGTAGGTGCCCCCGAAGAACGGCTTGCGATCCGGCGTCACCCAGACGTTCAACGGCCATCCGCCGCTCTGGTTCATGACGTGGATCGCGGCCATGTAGATCGCGTCGATGTCTGGCCGCACCTCCCGGTCCACCTTGACGGCGATGAAGTGCTCGTTCAGGTAGCGGGCGACCTCCGGCTTGTCGAACGACTCCTCCTCCATGACGTGGCACCAGTGGCAGGTGGAATAACCGATGCTGACGAGAACGGGGCGGTCGAGCCGCTTCGCGGCCTCGAAGGCCTCGTCCCCCCAGGCGTACCAGTTCACCGGGTTGTGGGCGTGTTGCTGGAGGTAGGGGCTCGACTCGAGGAGCAGGCGGTTCGTGTACTCGGGGGAGCCGTCGGGGCGGCGGTTGGCCGTGCGGGGTTCGTAGTCGGACCCGCGTTCCGCCAGCGCTCGGGCCAGCTTTCGGCGGACCTGGGCTGGGAGCGGCGGCGCGCCGGGGAGCCCTTCGGGAATCCGCGCGAGCTCCGTCGCGGACGGTTCGCTCGCGATCGACGCGGCGGCCGGCGCCACCAGCGCCAGCAGGAGCCCCATCCGAAGACCCGCGCTCCCGCAGCCGGTCGCGAGC
>JAOTUO010000456.1 GCA_029863845.1 Myxococcales bacterium | reverse complement strand
GCCATCGACGCGCGGTAGACGAAGTCTCCGTGCTCGAAGAAGTAGCCGTGCTCGCCCAGGCTCTCGCCGTGATCCGACGTGAACACCACGAGCGTGTCGCGGCTCGCGGCGGCGAGCAGGCGACCGATCCAGTGGTCGACGTAGGCAACCTCGGCGTCGTAGAGGGCAGCGACCTCCGGCAGCCAGCGCGCCGAGAGCCCCCCGTGGTCGAAGAAGGTCGCCGCCTGCACGGGGCGCAGGCGCAGCCGGTCCCGATAGAAGGTGAAGGTGCTCCAGTCCACGACCTCGTTGAAGGGCGCCGGGGGCTCGTACACGAAGTGCGGATCCATGTAGTGCACCCAGAGCAGGCGCGGCGACGGCGCCGACTCGAGCAGGCGCAGCGCCTCCCGCGTCGTGGCCTCGGCCCGCCCGACCCGCGCCGCCCGGCGGCGGCGATCGGGCTCCCGCACGCCGTAGCGCTCGTGCAGCTCCTTGGAGTCCGTGAAGACGTCGAAGCCCTGGTCGAGCCCCTGAGCCGGGCCCGCCACGCCGTTGTCGCTCACCGCGCCGGTCCAGTATCCGGCGTCGCGCAGAAGCTCCGCCAGCGTCATCGCCTCCGGCGCCAGTACGTCGCCGAGCCGCAGCACGCCGTGCCCCCACGGGTAGTGCGACGTGAAGATGGAGGCGATGGACTGGGTGGTTCGCGGGACGGGTGTCTGGGCGTCGCTGAAGACCACGCCCTCCCGGGCGAGCCGGTCCAGATGGGGCGTGCGGGCGCCCCCGTAGCCGGCGAAGCCCAGGCGGTCCGCGCGCAGCGTGTCGACGCTCAGCAACCAGACGTCCGGTCGCGGGTCGGCGTCGGACGTCGCCCCGCAGGCGAGGACGAAGAGCAGGCAGGACCCGATCGCCGCGCGGATCACGGAGGACCTTCCGCTTCGAGCCGGTAGCGATCCGTCCAGATGCGGTTCTGCTCGATCAGGCGCTCGTTCTGGCGGTAGAGATCGGTCACCCACCCCCTCAGCTCCGCCACGCGCTCGGCCTGACGCGGGTCTGCGCTCAGGTCCCGCGACTCGCGGCGATCGGCCACCACGTCGAAGAGGAAGCGACGCCCCGTGCCGAGGTGCTCGAAGAACTTGTAGCGGCCCACGCGCACGCCCGCCGAGGGCCCGCCGTTGGCGGTCGCGAAGAAGGCCCGGGACTCGCGTTCGCCGAAGCTCCGGAGCAGCGAGTGGCCGACGAAGGGGTTCGGCAGCTCGATCCCGAGGCGGTCGAGCAGCGTCGGGGCGATGTCGGCGAGCTGGCGCACTTCGGAGTCGACACCCGGCTCGACGCCCCACCCAGAGCCGAGGAGCGCCACCGGAACCCAGACCAGGTCCTCCCACAGGACGCTCTGCCTGCCCTCCGGATGCGGGTCGTACCAGTTGATGCCGTGGTCGCTCGCCACCAGGACGATCGTGTTCTCGAAGTCCGGATCGGCGAGCACCTTGTCGAGGAAGTCGCCGAGGGCGTCGTCGGTGTAGCGCATCACGTTGGCGAGCTGGTTGCGCCGATCGGTGTGGCGGCCCAGCGCGAAGCCCGGCTCCGGCAGCCCGAAGGGATGGTGCACGGCGAGGGTGGCGACCGTGAGAAAGAAGGGGGCCGCTTCGCTGCGCTGCTTGAGCATGTCGTACGCGAACTCGAGGACGTCGCGGTCGCGGGCGCCCCAGTTGAAGCGCAGCATCGCGCCGATCGGCGCGTTGCTGCGATCGAAGCGCGTCTGGAACCAGCGCCGCATGCGCGGCCCCTTGCCGGCGAAGGCAATCGTACCCCCGTGAACGTAGAGGGTGCGGTAGCCACGACGCTGGAGGATCTCGGGCAGGCACAGCAGCTCGAGGTCGGGGTCGTGCCGGAAGATCCACTGGTTCGAGAGCCGCGGCAGCGTCGAGCAGTAGACCGAGATGAGCGACCATCGCGTCTGCGTTCCGTTCGCGTAGGCGTTCGAGAAGAGGCGTCCGTCGCGGGCCAGCGCGTCGAAGCGGGGCGTTGACGGCGTCGCGTAGCCGATGCTGCCGACGTTCACCGCGCGCACGCCTTCCCAGTGGACGAAGATCACGTTGGGGGGATCCGCGTCGAGCCCGGAGCAGTCCTCGTCGATCCCGTTGCGCGGGACGTCTTCAGCCCCCGGGTGGATGCCGGCCTCGAGGTCGTTG
>JAOTUO010000150.1 GCA_029863845.1 Myxococcales bacterium | reverse complement strand
GCTTGGCAACGCAGCGCGCCTCGAGGGCGTGGACTTCACACCGTCCGTCGTCGAGGCAATCGAGCGCAAGACCCGGTCGATGAACTCGCCCCGGTGAAATTTCAGCAACTTGGAGCTCGCGACGCTGTACAAGGGGAACCATCCGATTCCGAATTGGTGCCGAACCGGCTCGAGGGAATGTTTTGCTTTCGCGCCCGGCAATCTTCGCCGTCCGGGTGCGCAGCGGGCTCTCTCCGCTCGGAGAATCTGGAAGGGCGCGCCCGCATGCTGCGCGTCGCTTCGCGGATCACCGGTGGGTCGGGACGTGGGAGCGCCGTAACTCGCGCTGCTCCTCGCGCATCTCATGGCGAGGACGGAGGAATGGGAAGATGCAGCGATCCGCGGTCGGATCCCCGGGAACCGCTACCCTTGGACGCGTCATGACGTCGAATCCGAGCCAGGCCCAGGTCATAGCAGCTCTCTTCGCGGCCCATCGCGCGGGCCGCGCGGTGGATCCGTCCTGGGCGGCCGTCTTCGAGGCCCTCGACCCAGACGCGCGGGATTGGCTCGCGTCCCTGGCGACACGGGAGACTCAGGCGCGCACCCCCGCCGGGACGACGGCGACTGCGCCGAACATCTCGGTTCTGCGCGACGCGGCGACTCAATCGATGCGCGCCGGCGACCTCATCCGGGCCTATCGCGTGCGAGGCCATCTCGAGGCCGACCTCGACCCGCTGGGCCTCGTCGTCCCCGACCCGCACCCGGACCTCGAGCCCGGCACCTACGGCTTCGACGAAAACGATCTCGACCACGACATCTTCATCGGCGGCGAGCTCGGACTCGATTCCGCCACGGTGCGCGAGATCCTCGAGATCGTGCGGCGCGACTACTGCGGCAAGATCGGCTTCGAGTTCATGCACCTGCAAGACCCGGACCAGAAGCAGTGGCTCTTCGATCGCATTGAGGGGGTGGATGCGCGCACGAAGCTCAAGGACGAGGGGCGGCGCACCATCCTCGAGAAGCTGACGGAGGTCGAGAGCTTCGAGCGCTTCCTCGACCGCAAGTTCACGGGCGTCAAGCGCTTCGGCCTCGACGGGGCGGAGTCGACGATCGTCGCTCTCGAGACGGTGGTCCGCCGTGCGCCGGATCTGGGCATCGAGGAGATCGTCATCGGGATGTCGCACCGCGGCCGCCTCAACGTGCTCGCCAGCCTGATGCAGAAGCCCGAGGAGGCGATCTTCCACGAGTTCCACGGCGGCTCTTCGACCCCGACCGAAATCGGCGGCTCGGGGGACGTGAAGTACCACCTCGGCGCCTCGACGGATCGCGACCTCAACGGTCACGCCCTGCACCTCTCGCTGACGCCGAACCCGTCCCACCTCGAGGCGGTGGACGCGGTGGTTCGCGGCAAGGTGCGCGCGCGACAGCGACAGCTCGGAGACACCGAGCAGACCCGCTGCATCCCGCTGCTGCTGCACGGCGACGCGGCCTTCGCCGGGCAGGGGCTCGTGGCCGAGAGCCTCCAGTTCGTCGACCTCGTCGGGTACGACGACGGCGGCTGCATCCACCTCATCATCAACAACCAGATCGGGTTCACCGCGAACCCGGTCGAGGCGCGCTCCGGGCCCTACTGCTCGGACGTCGCGAAGATGATCCAGGCGCCGATCCTGCACGTGAACGGCGACGACCCCGAGGCGGTGGTCCACGCGGCGGACATCGCGGTGCGCTTCCGGCAGGCCTTCAAGCGCGACGTCGTCATCGACCTCTACTGCTACCGCCGCTTCGGTCACAACGAGGGAGACGAGCCGGCCTTCACCCAGCCGCTGATGTACAAGGCGATCTCCACGCATCCAACGACGCGCGAGATCTACACGGCCCGGCTGATCGAGCAGGGGATCGTCACGCAGCAAGACGTCGAAAGCCTGCTCGCCGCGAACGAAGAGCGTCTGCAGAGCGAGTTCGATCGTGCGGCGTCCTGGAAGCCCGAGAAGGCGAAGTGGCTCGAGGGCCACTGGTCGGGGCTCGAGCCGGTGCGCGGCTACGACGCGCGCCGCGGCGTCACCGAGGTGAAGGGCGACGTCCTGAAGGAGGTGGCCCGGGCGCTCGTGACGGTGCCGGACGGCTTCCACATCAATCGCAAGCTCAACCGCCATCTGAAGGCGCGAACGGGGATGTTCGAGAGCGGGGAGGGGCTCGACTGGGCGACCGCCGAGGCGCTGGCGTTCGGGAGCCTGCTGCTCGAAGGCCACCCGGTGCGGCTGTCCGGCGAGGACTCGGTGCGGGGCACCTTCTCCCAGCGGCATGCATCGTGGATCGACCAGGAAGACCAGCACGAATACGTCCCGCTAAACCACGTGCGCGAGAAGCAGGAGTTCTTCGAGGTGCTCGACAGCCCGCTCTCGGAGTTCGGGGTGCTCGGCTACGAGTACGGCTACGCGATGGCCGAGCCGCGGGCACTCGTCATCTGGGAGGCCCAGTTCGGCGACTTCGCGAACGGCGCCCAGGTGATCATCGACCAGTTTCTCGCGGCGGGCGAGTCGAAGTGGCTGCGGATGTCGGGGCTCACGCTCCTGCTGCCCCACGGCTACGAGGGTCAGGGACCGGAGCACAGCTCGGCTCGGGTGGAGCGCTTCCTGCAGCTGTGCGCGGACGACAACCTCCAGGTCGTCAACTGCACGACGCCCGCGAGCTATTTCCACGTACTGCGGCGACAGATGCACCGGGACTTCCGCAAGCCGCTGATCGTGATGGCGCCGAAGTCGCTGCTGCGCCACAAGCGCTGCGTCTCGAAGCTCTTCGATCTCGGCCCCGGGACGAACTTCCACCGGGTGCTCTACGAAGACTCGCGCCCCAGCGACCCGTCCGAGGCACGCCAGCTCGTGCTGTGCAGCGGGAAGGTCTACTACGACCTGCAAGAAGAGCGGGACGCGCGGGGCGCCGCCGAGGTGCACCTGCTGCGTCTCGAGCAGCTCTATCCGTTGCCGACGGACGCGCTGCTGGAAGAGCTCGCACCCTACCGCCACTGCCACATCGTCTGGTGCCAGGAGGAGCCGCGCAACATGGGCTGCTGGAGCTTCATCGACGAGCCGCTCGAAGAGCTCGCCACCGAGGTCGGCTTCGCCGAACCCCGGCCTCGCTACGCGGGACGACCGAGCTCGGCGTCCCCGGCCACGGGACTGCTGGAGCGCCACCGGCGGGAGCAGGCGCAGCTCATCGACGAGGCGCTGACCGTTGGATTGCCGCGGGTCGGGCGTCTCACTGCCAAACGTGGCCCTCGAGGAGGAGGCGCGTAGCGATGGACATCGTCGTACCCGAGCTGGGCGAGTCGATTACCGAGGCTACGGTCCTGACCTGGCTCGTGAAGGCGGGGGATGCGGTCGCCGCCGACCAGCCCCTCGTCGAGCTGGAGACCGACAAGGCGACCCTCGAGATCGGCGCCCCGAAGGCAGGCGTGATCGGCGAGCTGCTCGTCGCCGAAGGAGAAGACGTCTCGGTCGGCGCGGTGCTCGGCCGGATCGTCGAAGGCGACGGCGCGGCGCTCTCACCACCGCCGGCACCGAAGAAAGCCCCGACGGCAGCAGCGCCCCACGCAGCGCCAGCGCCGGCGCCGGCGCGGGCCACGCGTGCCGCTGAGGCAGCGGTTCCCGCTGCGGACGCGGGAGCAGGACCGGCCATCGACGCCGCCTCGATCCGGCGCAGTGGGCCCGGCGACCGCATCACGAAGGACGACCTGCAATCGGCGCTGGGCATCTCATCCGATCAGCTCGGACCGGCCGCCCGCAAGTGGATCGCCGACAATGACCTCGACCCGGCCTCGATCCCCGGCAGCGGTCCCGGCGGGCGCATCACGAAGGGCGATGTGATCGCGTTCCTCGAACGGCCGCCGTCGCCGTCGTCTCCCCCTCCGGACGACCAGACACCGACTGCGGGCGCCCCCGGGCGGACCGAAGAGCGGGTCAAGATGTCGCGCATGCGGCGTACCATCGCTGCGCGCCTGAAGGAAGCGCAGGACACGGCGGCGATCCTGACGACCTTCAACGAGGCCGACATGAGCGCGGTGATGGCACTGCGCAAGAAGCACCGCGAAGCCTTCGAAGAGCGCCACGGCGTGAAGCTGGGCTTCATGTCGTTCTTCGCCAAGGCCGCGGTGGCCGCGTTGGAGCGCATCCCGGAGGTCAACGCATCCATCGACGGAAACGAGGTCGTCTACCACCGCTACGTGGACATCGGAATGGCAATCAGCACGCCGAATGGGCTGGTGGTTCCCGCGGTGCGCGACTGCCAGGCCAGGTCCTTCGCCGACATCGAGCGGGAGCTCGGAGCGCTCGCCGACAAGGCCCGAGAAGGCAGCCTCACTGTGGAAGAAATGACGGGAGGCACCTTCAGCATCACGAACGGCGGCGTCTTCGGCTCGTTGATGTCCACGCCGATCCTCAACCGACCCCAGTCCGCGATCCTCGGTCTGCACAAGATCCAGGCGCGGCCGGTAGTCGTCGACGGGGAGATCGTCGCGCGTCCCATGATGTACCTGGCCCTTTCCTACGACCATCGGCTCGTGGACGGGCGCGAGGCGGTGACCTTCCTCGTGATGATCAAGGAGGCGATCGAGGATCCCGAGCGGCTGTTGCTCGACCTCTGATCCGTCTCGTACGCCGACGCCCTGGAGACCCGCGCCATGAGCGAAACGCAAAACCGCTTCGACGTCGTCGTGATCGGCGCCGGCCCCGGCGGTTACGTGGCCGCGATCCGGGCGGCGCAGCTCGGCATGACGACGGCTTGCGTCGACAGCCGGGGAGCCCTCGGCGGCACCTGCCTGAACGTCGGCTGCATTCCTTCGAAGGCGCTGCTGCACAGCTCGGAGCGCTTCGCCGCCGCGCGCGACCGCTACGCGGAGCACGGGATCGAGCTGGGCGAGGTGAAGCTCGACCTGGGCCGCATGATGAGTCGCAAGGACGACGTCGTCGCGGGACTGACGAAGGGCATCGGGCAGCTCTTCAAGAAGAACGGCGTCGAGCACGTCCACGGGACGGGCTGCATCCCGAAGCCCGGTGAGGTGGAGGTGGCCCTCGAGGGCGGCGGCACCCGCACCCTCGTCGCCGACCGCATCGTGATCGCAACCGGCTCCGATTCCACTCCGCTTCCCGGCGTCGAGATCGACGAGAAGCGCATCGTCACCTCGACGGGAGCCCTCGCCCTGGACGCCGTGCCGGAGCACCTGGTGGTGGTCGGCGCCGGAGTCATCGGCCTCGAGCTCGGCTCGGTGTGGCGGCGCCTCGGCGCGCGGGTAACGGTCATCGAGTATCTCGACCGCATCCTGCCCGGCATGGACCACGAGCTCGCGCGCCACGCGCAGCGGCTGCTCGGGAAGCAGGGCCTCGAGTTCCGCCTGTCCTCCGCGGTGAAGAGGGCCGAAGTCGGGACCGACGCTGTCGCCCTCTCCGTCGAGGCCGCTGCCGGGGGGGCCGCCGAGAGCCTGCAGGCCGACGTCGTGCTCGTCGCCGTCGGTCGGCGGCCCTACACCGAGGGTCTCGGGCTCGACGAAGTCGGCGTCACGCGCGACGACCGGGGCTTCATCCAGGTCGACGATCGCTTCGAGACGTCGGTGCCCGGCATCCACGCCATCGGCGACTGCATCCCCGGGCCGATGCTCGCCCACAAGGCCGAAGAGGACGGCGTCGTCTGCGTCGAGATGCTGGCGGGGCAGAGCGGTCACGTCGATTACGGCAAGGTTCCCGCGGTCGTCTACACGGCCCCCGAGATCGCAGGAGTGGGCAAGACCGAAGACGAGCTCCGCGAAGCCGGGGTGGGGTACAACGCCGGCAAGTTCCCGTTCCTCGCGAACAGTCGCGGCCGCGCCATCGGCGAGACGGACGGCTTCGTGAAGGTGCTCGCGGACGCGAAGGCGGACCGCCTGCTCGGCGTGCACATCATCGGCCCCTTCGCGGGCGATCTGCTGCAGGAGGCGGTGGTCGCCCTCGAGTTCGGCGCCAGCGCCGAGGACCTCGCGCGCACGGTCCACTCCCACCCGGCCATGGGCGAAGCCGTGAAGGAAGCGGCGCTCGCCGCCCTGGGCCGTGCCATCCATGTCTAGCGCGCGGCTCCCGCAGCCCATCAACCTGAGCTCCCCCGAGTTCACGGCGAAGCCCAGGCCGCCGTGGCCCGCTATGCCGAGATGAGCCTGCACGCCGCTGTGGCCGTGTCGGCGCGCGATCGAAGTCGCCTGGAACGGTTGTGTGACAAGCGGTCTTCGAGGTTCGGACGGTCCATTGCCTGAATTCGTGCGCGCCGTCGACGCCCGCGCAGGTCAGGAGATCACGTGAGCCGAACACGGGGCAGTCTCGGGACCTTCGGCGGCGTCTTTACACCCAGCATCCTCACGATTCTCGGCCTGATCCTCTTTCTGCGGATCGGCTTCGTGGTCGGCCATGGCGGCGTTTTCGAAGCGCTTGCCATCCTCGCGGTTGCGACCGCCGTCTCCGTGCTCACCAGCCTGTCGCTCTCGGCGACCGCGACGACGCGGCGCGTGCGCGGCGGGGGCGTCTACTTCCTCATATCTCGCAGCCTCGGCGTGTCCTATGGAGGCGCGATTGGCCTGGTCATGTTCGCTGCGCAGGCCATCTCCGTGGGCTTCTACTGCGTGGGGTTTGCCGAGGCCGTGGCCAACCTGACGCCGCGAGCGCCGGCGGGGCTCGGCGCCCCGATCGCCGCCGTGGTCGCGGGCGCGTTGCTGGTGGTCGCCTACGTGGGTGCCGACCTCGCGACCCGCTTCCAGTACGTCGTCATGGCGATTCTCGGCGCTGCGCTCGCGTCCTTCTTCGTCGGCGCCGCGCAGGTATTCGACGCCCAGACGTTCGCCCAGAACTGGAGCGTCCCTGAGTCGGCTTTCGGCTTTTGGGTGCTCTTTGCGATCTTTTTTCCTGCCGTCACCGGCTTCACGCAAGGCGTGAACATGTCGGGTGACCTCGAGAACCCCGCGTCGAGCATACCGCTCGGCACCTTCCTCGCCGTCGGGCTCTCGACGGCCGTCTATGCGGTGGTGATTCTCGTGCTGGGAGGCGTGCTCCCGGCCGCCGAACTCGCGGCGGACACCAGCGCAATGAAGCAGGCGGCCACGATCTCGTGGCTGGTCGATGGCGGTGTGCTAGCGGCAACGCTTTCGTCAGCGCTCGCCTCTTTCTTGGGCGCTCCGCGAATTCTTCAAGCACTCGCAGCGGACCGCATCTTCCCACGCCTCGGCTTCTTCGCGGTCGGACACGGCAAGAGTGCAAATCCGCGCCGCGCCGTCGTGCTGACCGGTGTCATTGCGTTCGCAACCATCTTCGCCGGGAGTCTCAACGCGATCGCGGCCGTCGTCTCGATGTTCTTTTTGATCTCCTACGGGCTCCTCAATTACGCGACATACGTCGAAGCGACCGGCGCCAGCCCGTCCTTTCGGCCGCGTTTTCGCTTCTTTCACGCCCGGGCGAGCCTGGCCGGTACGCTGCTCTGCGCCGGCGTGATGGTCGCGATCGATCCCGTGGCGGGTGTGGTTGCTGCGGCGCTCATCGCAGCGGTATATCAATATCTGAATCGCACGGCGGTTCCGGTCCGGTGGCGCGACAGCCGGCGCGCCTACCGCTTCCGTCGTGTGAAGCTGGGCTTGCGCGAGATCGCCTCCGAGGCGGAAGGGCCTTCCGACTGGCAGCCGCACGTGCTTGTCTTCACGGAGGGTCTGGAACGGCGCGCGCGCGTGCTGCGCTTCGCTTCGTGGATCACCGGCGGGTCGGGTCTGGTGACGGCCACGAGCCTCGTCGAGGGGGAGGGTGCCTCGAAGCAGGTCCTGGATCGGTGTGAGGAGATCGAGGCCGAGCTTCGCGAGGAGATCGAGGAGCAGGAACTCGACATCTATGCCCTCGCTGTGGGAGCACCGGACCTGCGCTCGGCGATGACGACTCTGGTGCAGGCGTGGGGCGTCGGCCCGATTCGATCGAACACGGTCCTCCTGAACTGGATGGCTCCGAACGCTGGCGACGCGTCCGCGGCGGCGGAGCTCTGGTACGGGCGCATGGTCGCCGGCGCCGTCCGGCTCAAACAGCACGTGATCGTGCTCGACACGGATGAATCAGCCTGGGAGAGGCTGGCGGAGATCCTGCCGCCTGCCCGCCGCATAGACGTCTGGTGGTTCGATGACGAGTCGTCGCGACTCGCACTGCTGCTTGCGCATCTCATGACGCGGACGGAGGAATGGGAGGATGCGACGATCTGCGTTCTTGCGCCCGCCTCAGACGAGGCGGCCAAGCGGAGCCGATCTGCCTTGGAAAGACGACTGGACGAAGTGCGGATCGACGCCGTGACGGAGATCGTGCCGGAGCCCCAGATCGGAGACGTGGTGGAGCACTCCAGGGACGCTGCGCTGGTCTTCGTCCCGCTACGGGTGGAGGGCATGCGCCTCGCAGACGCCTTCGGCTTCGGGATCGAGGTTCTCCTCGAGCCCCTGCCGATCGTCGCGTTGATCGCCGCCTCACAGGACGTGCAGCTCTCTGAGAGAGAGCCGGCCGCGTGAGGCGGAGGTTTACAGGATGGCCGAGGCTTCCAGGATCATGCGTCGTCGGGGTGGCGGCGATGCCTGAGCCGGCTCCGGAACCCGTGCACGGCCCGGAGCGTCAGCCCGTACGCGACGGCCGCGGCCACGCCGCCTACGATCGCGCCGCCGATCCAGAGCGGAACGAAGACGTCGCGTCCGAGAGCCGCGAAGACCAGGATCTCCTCGTGCATGCCCAGGTAGTCGCCCGCGCCGAGGCGCTTCACGGTCTCGCCCAGCATGCGCGCCACCGCACCCGGTGGCGGTCCCGACCCGAAGTGGCTTCCGAGCCAGTAGGTGAACGCGAAGATCGGCGGGATCGTCACGGGGTTCGTGATCCACACCGGCGCCAGACACGCGGGCCGGTTGCCCCCCACCAGGGTGGCCAGGACCAGCGCCAGGAAGGTCTGGATGCCGATCGTCGGCGTGAAGGCGACGAAGGTTCCCGTGGCGACGCCGAGGGCGATCGCCTCGGGCGAGCCGCGCAGCCGCACCAGCCAGCTCAGGAAGAATCGCATCCGATGCCGCTTCGCTGGGCTCGAGTCGTCGGGCCCGGTGCTTTCGGGCCCGCCCGGCCCAGGCGTCTCGGGGAGATCCGTGGAGACCGGCCGGGGCCGGATGCTGCCGGACTCCCGGAGAGCTCTCGCCCCCAGGCGAGTGCGTCGCACAGGGTCGCCTCCCAGACGCAGAACGCAGGGCCCTCGACCTTGAAGCCGCGCTCCGGCTTTGCGATGCGGCGTCTGCGCTGCCGCGGATCCCACGGTAGCAACCCCTCTCGGGTCGGACGGGAACGGGGTACGGACCGGAGGTGGCGCTTTCGAAGGCCGGAGGTCGCCGCCGACCTCCGATCCCGGTCTTGGGGCGCAGCGGGACCGTTCGACCCCGCCCACGGGCGAAGGGCTTCGCGAGGCACGCGGTATAGTGCGCCTATTGCAGAGACCCACTGGTCCTTTCTCGAGAGCGTCAACCACATGGTGGACCGCGCCCTCGCCACCCTGGAGCTGCCCCCCGGCCTTTCGGAGCAGATCCGCGCCTGCAACTCCGTCTACAAGGTGCAGTTCCCGGTCGAGATGGACGGCGGCTACCGGGTCTTCACCGGCTACCGGGCCGTCCACAGCGAGCACCGCCTGCCCGTGAAGGGCGGCATCCGCTACGCGGCGGTCGTGGACGAGGACGAGGCCGAGGCCCTCGCCGCGTTGATGTCCT
>JAOTUO010000149.1 GCA_029863845.1 Myxococcales bacterium | reverse complement strand
CGCCATCGCCTGGCTCGTCGCCGAGGTTCCCGAGCGGGACGACACCGACGACGGAGACGCGGCTCGATGAGCTTCGGCACGTTCGGTGTCGCGGCGCTGTGTGTCTACCTCGGCAGCCTCGTCGTCGTCGCCGTGGTCGCACGACGCTCGCGACGTGACCTTTCGCCCGCCGACCACTTCCTCGCGGGCCGCGACCTGGGCGTGTTCGTGCTCTTTCTCACGCTGTACGCGACGGCCTACAGCGGCAACTCGCTGCTCGGTTATCCCGGAGAGGCCTATCGCCGGGGGTTCTCTTGGGTCATGGCCACGGGCTTCATGATGTCGATCATCGTGGTCTTCCACGCGCTCGTTCCACGGCTGCGACCCATCGCGGTGAGCTTCGAATTCGTGACGCCGGGCGACTGGGTCCGGCACCGCTTCGGCGCCGAGCCGCGAGGCGGAGCGCTGGTGCTGGCGGTCGCGCTCCTGATGACGATCGCCCTGGCGAACTTCCTGTTCGCCCAGCTCAAGGCGATGGGGATGATGGCGGAGCAGGTCACGGGCGGGCTCGTTCCCTACGAGTTCGGCGTCGTCGTCCTGGCCGGGATGGTGCTCTTCTACGAAACCCTCGGCGGCATGCGGGCGGTCGCCTGGACCGACGCCGTCCAGGGCGTCCTGATGATGCTCGGACTGGCCATTCTTCTGACCTGGCTGCTCGGCGAAAGCGCGGGGCTCGGGGCCATGACCGGCGCGATCCGCGAGGTGCGACCCGAGGCGGTGGCCGTGCCGGAAGCCCGGGAGTGCGCCAACTGGGCCAGCACGATCGTGCTGCTCGGGCTCGCCAGCGTCGTCTACCCGCAGGCGATCCAGCGCGTCTACGCCGCGGGCAGCGCGCGCACACTGCGGCAATCGCTGGCGCTCATGACGTTCATGCCGCTGGTCACGACGCTCGTCGTCACCCTCATCGGCCTGGCGGCGATCCCGCGCTTCCGGGATCTGGGGGCGGTCGAGGCCGACCGGGTGATGCCGCTGCTGCTGGGCGAGTGGGCCGCCACGGGCCCGCTCTTCGCGTTGGCGGCGGTCCTGGTCTTCATCGGTGCGCTCGCCGCGATCATGTCCACGGCGGACTCGGTGCTGCTTTCCTTGGGCTCGCAGCTCGCGGAGGACGTGCTCGGCCGCTCGCACCGCGACGACGCCACGACGCAGCTGGGGAAACGGATCGCCGCCGGTGTGATGATCGCGATGGCGCTGCTGGCGATGGTCGCGCGCGACGTCACGCTGTGGGGGCTGATCGAGCTGAAGATGGAGCTGCTCATCCAGTGCGTGCCGGCCTTCCTGATCGGTCTGCACTGGCGCGGCCTGCGCGCGGGGCCGGCCCTCGTCGGACTCCTCGCCGGCGCGGCGCTCGCCATTGCCGGCGTTTTCCTGGACGTGATGCGGGTAGGCGGCGTGCACGTCGGGGTGATCGGCCTTGGGGTGAACGTCGCGATCGCCGGCATCGGCTCGCTGTGGGCGGCGCCGAGGCTCGCTCAGGGCCAGCCGGGCACGAGCCCGCGCTCCGCGCACAGCTCCTGAGCCAGGATCGTGGCGCCGTTGGCGCGGGACGCCTCCGGCGCGGTGGCGAGCCACGCCACCACGGCCGCCGGCACGGCGGGGGGAGCGCCGCGGAGTGCCGCGAAGCCCAGCTCCTCGCGGCTCTGCTCCATCCATTCCGTCACGACGAAGCCCGGGTCGACGTTCGTGAAGCACACGCCGCTGTCGGCGTGCTCGACGGCCAGGATGCCCACCATGCGATGGAACGCGCCCTTCGAGGCCGCATAGCCCAGGCCCCAGCCGCCTTCGCCCGCGGGCGCCGTCGGGTCGTGCTGCGCCACGTGGGAGGTCAGGTTGAGGATCGTCCCCCGTCCCCGCTCGAGCATTCCGGGCAGGATCCTCTGCGTGAGCTGCAGCGGGGAGAAGAAGTTCGCGCGAAAGATGCGCTCGACCACCTCGACGGGAAGATCGAGGAAGCGGTCCAGGTTTCCGGGGCCCGTGTACACGGCGTTGTTGACCAGCACGTCGACGTGTCCCCAGCGCGCCAGGGCCTCGGCCGCCGCGGCCTCGACGCTCTCGGGCGCCAGCAGGTCCATGGGGAGGACCAGCGCCTCGCGCCCGGCGTCGGCCACGCATCGGGCCGTCGTCTCGAGGCTGCCGGGGAGGGCGCGGGTGTCGCTGCTGCGGAGCGTGGGGGAGTGCTCGCGCCGCTCGCCCTCCCGCCGGCTGCGGGCGCACAGCACCACGTCGAAGCCGGCTTTCGCGAGGGCGACGGCGCTGGCCTTGCCGATTCCGCGGCTCGCTCCGGTGACGAAGGCGACGCTCCGACTCAAGTCCACTCCACTTCCGGCGACCTCCGGAGGCGCCGATCGTACCGGACCCCGCGCCGCACCCCGCGTCAGCCTTTGGAGGGCCGCGATCGATCGACGTAGGGCCGGCCGCTCCGATACAGCGCGAGCCGCCCCTCGATCTCTTCCGCCAGCGCCCCGTCGCCGGCCTCGCGCGCGAGCCGGGCCGCGTCCGTCGCCGTCCGGACGGCGGCCTCGAAGCGGCCCGCGGCCGCGTAGGCGGCGGCGATCGTGTCGAGCACGGCCGGGTTGCTCCCGCCCGCGGTCACGAGCATCGCTTCCGCGATCCGGATCGACTCGGCCGGATCCCGGACGCGGTCGGACCCGCTCGTGGCGAGCAGCCACGCCAGGTTGTTGGCCGCGGACGGGTGGTCCGGATTCAGGCGCAGCGCGTCGCGGAAGTGCCGGACGGCGGGCTCGGGCTCGCGCCGACGCAGGGCGAGCGTTGCCAGCGCCACGTGCACCTCTTCCGATTCGAGCCCGATCGACAGCGCCTGCTCGAGATGGGAGCGCGCTTCCCGGAATCGCCCGATCTGCATCAGCGCGAAGCCCAGATTGGCGTGGGCTGCGGCAAAGTCCGGCCGGGACTCGAGGGCCTTGCGGTAGTGCTCGATGCTCTCGGCCCACTCGCCGCGCTCCGACAGGGCCTGGGCGAGCAACCCGTGCAGAGAGGCGGTGCGGGCGTGAGGAGCGCCCGGTTCGCGGGGCGCCGAGCGCAGCGCGCGGCGCAGCGCTCCCGCTGCCTTCGCCGGCTTCCCCGCTTCGAGCCAAGCTGCTCCCAGCTGTTCCAGCGCGCGGGCGTGGTCGGGGTCCACCCGCAGGACGCTCCGGTAGTGCTCGATCGCCTGCGCGACGTCGCCCTCCTTGAGGAGGACATCGCCGAGGCCGATCGTCGGAGCGAGCCAGCCCGGCTTGAGTCGCCCGGCCTCCGCGTAGTGGAGCTTCGCCTCCTCCAGGCGCCCGGCGGCGAGGTACCCGGACGCGAGGCCCTGGTGGGCGAGGAAGTTCCTTTCCGTCACCGCGACGGCCCGCTCGTAGAGCGCAATCGTGTCGCGCCAGTGCGAGATCTGCCTCCACGCGACGAAGGCGAGCGCGACGACGGCGCCGCAGCCGGCCATCGCCAGGACGCGGCGCCCGGCGCGTCGCCGTCCGAAGACGTCCGCGGCGCCCCAGGCGAGCAGGATCGAGAGGCCGATCAGCGGCACGTACATGTAGCGGTCGGCTCGGGCCTGCATGCCCACCTGGACGAGTCCGATCATCGGGACGAGCGTTCCGAGGTACCAGAGCCAACCCACGATCAGGTACGGGCGCGTCGCGGCGACGCGCGCGGCGGCGGCGGTGAAGGCCGTGAGGCCGAGGGCCCAGACGCCCGTCTGCAGCGCGGATACCTCCCGCAGCGGGTGGGGGTAGAAGACCGCGAGATCGGTGGGCCAGAAGCTCTTCGCCAGGTAGATTGCGTAGGAGTCCACCGCGTTCACCAGTCGGAAGCGGAAGGGGAGCATCGCGTCGCGGGACATGGCGCCCGTTTCGAGCTGGACGAGGTAGGTGACGACGCTCACGGCGGCGACCAGGAGCAGCATGGGCAGCTTCTCGACCACGGCCCGTCGCAGCCGCGGCCCGTCCGGAAGTGCGTCCGTGGCGTTCGCTCGGAGCCGCGACAGCGGCCAGTAGTCGAGCAGCAGCAGCGCGAAGGGGAGCGTCACGGCCACCGGCTTGGCGAGGAGGCCCAGCGCGAGGCAGAGCAGCACGAGGGCGTAGCGACGGCGCGATCCCGGCCGTCGCGCGTACTCCCCGTAGGCGAGCAGCGCGAGCATCCAGAACAGGCCGCTCAGGGTGTCCTTCCGTTCCGAGGCCCAGGCGATGGACTCGACGTGGAGCGGATGCAGCGCGAACACGGCCGCCACGAACGCGCTCGGCCAGGTCGCCCGCGTCATCCGGGAGAGCGCGAAGAAGAGCAGCACCGTGCTGAGCGCGTGGAGCCCGACGTTCGTCAAGTGGTAGCCCGCCGGCTCGGTTCCGTAGAGCGCGTAGTCGACGTGCAGAGACAGCCAGGTGAGCGGGATCCAGTTGGTCTCGTAGGGGGACGCGAAGGCGCGCCGGACGCTCTCGAGTCCCAGGGGCGCGCGCAGATTCTGGTTCTCGACGATGTACAGGTCGTCGTCGTAATTGACGAACTCGTGGTCCCGGACCGGGGCGTACACCGCGAACGCTGCGGCCACGAGCAGAAGTGCGATCGTCCACTGACGACGCAAGGCGGATCAGCCGTCCGGCGGGTCGGGCGAAGGCTCGGCGGGGTCCGGTTGCGGGACGTCCACGTAGCCGAGGGCGCGCAGCCTCTCGAGGTCTTCGGAGGAGACCTCCTGGCGGATCTCCGCTCGGAGCGGAAGCCGGGCGCGGAACTCGGTGAGGCGCGCACGAAACGAAGAGGCGATCTGCGGTGCGGGCGCGGCGAGGTTCACGGACTCGTTCCCGCGCCGGAAGAGCAGCGCGTCCCAGACGCCGTCGTGCAGCGAGACGATGAACTTGTAGTCTCCGTCCACGATTCCCAAGCGGCGCACGGAGCCGGCCCCGAGCGTGGCGAGATAGGCGACGCTCGGCGACGCCGCGGCGTCGGCGGCGAGGAGGTCGCGTCCGAGCGGGGGGCGCTCGCCGTCGCTCACCCCGAGTGCGCCCAGCACGGTGGGGAACACGTCCACCGCGGCCACGAGGTCGTCGCGCCGTCCCGGGCGCGCTCCCGGAGTGCGGATCAGGAGGGGGACGCGCACGAGGGGGTCCATCAGGTGCTCGCCGTGTCCGAACCAGTAGTCGTACTCTCCCATCCCCTCCCCGTGATCGGCGGTGAACACGAGCAGGGCCGCATCGGCGAGACCGCGCTCGGCGAGCCCGTCGAGGAGGCGTCCGACCTCCTCGTCCATGTAGGCGACCTCCGCGTCGTAACCGGCGCGGTAGAAGGCGACCTCGTGCTCCTGGTTCAGGTACTGGTAGTGGGGGATGGCGCCGAGGCCAGCCTGTCCCGACGGCAGGACGGGAAGGCGCCGGCGACCGTCCGGGGCCTCGCGCTCCGCTTCGAGGTGGCGCTCGCGGTATCCGGGCGGCGGCGTGTAGGGACCGTGGGGGTCCTGGTAATGGACCCACACGAAGCAGGGCGCCTCGCCGGTCGTGCACGCGTCGAGGGTTCGGAAGAACGCCTCGGTGGTGTTCCCGGCGGTCCGCTCGGGCCAGTGGCGAACCGCTTCCCTCTGGGGGAAATCGTCGTCGTAGACGTCGAAGCCCGCTGCCAGCCCCGAAGAGGCGCGCAGGACGAAGTTGCTGACGATGGCTCCGGTGCGCCAGCCGTGCTCGCGCAGCGCCGCGGCCAGGGTGGGGACGGAGCGGGGCACGGCGGACTCGTTGTTCCAGATGCCGAGCTCTTCGGGATAACGCCCCGTCAGGATGGCGCTGACCGAGGGCAGGGTGAAGGCCGTTGCGGAGTACGCCGACGTGAAGACCACGCTCTCTTCAGCCAGGGCGTCGAGTCGGGGCGTGAGGCCGCGCGGGCTTCCGTAGGCCCCGAGATAGTCGGCGCGGAGCGTGTCGACGGTGATGAGGACGAACAGGCGCGGAGAGGCGGCCGTCCCGGAGCAGCCCGCGACGAGCAGGAGGAACGCCACGGCCGGTACCGGGCGCCAGAAGGCCGAGCGCCAGAAGGTCCGCGCGCGTCTCATGTCCCGCGACACGGTAGCACGGCGCCGCGGCGCGTCGGCGCCCGCGTTGCTGGCCGCACGCCGCTGTGCGATGGTTGTGCGCCGCCGCTGCGTCGGCGCCACCTGCCCCCGCTCGGTCGCGCCCGATCGCGCCCGATCGCGCCCGATCGCGGCCTGGGAGCCCAGCGCGATGAGTTCCGGATCCGCGCGTCGGCCGGGGACGAAGTGACGGCGCCTGGCCCGCAAGCCCGAAAGCGCGTCGCGCGGGCGGCGGCCGCGGCCGCCCTGATCGCCGTCTTCGCCCTGCTGCGCGCGCCGTATCTGTCGGTCCCCCTCGAGCGGGACGAGGGAGAGTACGCGTACATCGCGCAGCGGATGCTGGCCGGAGAGGTTCCGTACCGGGATGCCTTCGACCAGAAGCCGCCCGGCGTGTTTATTGCCTACGCAACGGCGTTCGTCCTCTTTGGCCAGTCGATCGAGTCGATCCACATCCTGCTCTACCTGTGGACCGCCGCCACGACGCTCGTCCTGTTCGCGTTCGTGCGACGCCTCGCCGGCGGCGCCGCCGCCGTCTTCGCCGCGCTGATCTTCGCGATCGCATCCGCCGACCCGCGCCTGGTGGCGACGGCTGCCAACACGGAGATCTTCATGCTCCTGCCGCTCACGGCGTCGATGGCGTGCCTGGTGCGCGGCCTCGCCGAGCCGCGGCGGCGCTGGTGGGTGGCCTGCGGCGCATTCGCGGCGGCAGCCTGCTGGTTCAAGCAGGTCGCGGCACTCAACGCGGCCCTGATCGCGGTCTTCGCCGGCGCCGATCTGCTGCGGCGCGCCGGGTGGGGCCCCGCGCTGCGAAGCCTCCTGTGGATGGGTCTCGGCGCGGTCGCCGTCTCGGCCCCGGTGTTCCTGTACTTCGCGCTGGAGGGCGCCTGGCGCCCGTTCCTGGATGCCGTCTTCCTCCACAATTTCGAGTACGTGCAGCGCTTCTCGGTGGGGGAGGGGATGGGGAGGGCCCGGTTCCAGCTGCGCGAGCAGGCGCCGAGCTTCGCCGTCTTCTGGGCGCTCGCGGCGGCCGCGCTGGCCGTGCCGCGGATCGCAGCGGCGCGGACGCGGCTGCTGCTGGGCGGCTGGGCCCTGGCGTCGGCGGCGGGCGTCTGCGTGGGCCTCTACTTCCGGCCCCACTACTTCATCCAGGTCCTGCCGGCGCTCGCGGCCCTCGGCGGGCTCACCGCGGGGGCTGCGCTGCGGGGGCCCGCCGCCCGCTCCCGGGCGGCCGGATGCGTCGGCGCCGGGCTGCTGATCGGGCTGATCCTGGTGCCGCCGGTGGTGGCGAACCGGGAGGTCCTGCTCGCCGGTTCGCCGAACGCGATCTCCCGAAAGATCTACGGACTCAATCCCTTTCCGGAGTCGTTGGAGATCGCGAGGTACATCCACCGCACCAGCGACCCCGACGATTCGGTCTACGTGATGGGCTCGGAGCCCCAGATCCTCTTCTACGCGGACCGGCGCAGCGCCACCCGGTACATCTTCTTCTACCCCCTGACGGGGGATTATCCCGGTGCGTCGGAGCGCCAGCGAGAGGTGATTCGCGAGGTAACCGAGAGCCGACCCCGCTACGTGATCCTGGCCAACCTGTCCACGTCGTTGTTGACGACGGCGCAGACCGACCGGTACGTGTTCGACGAGACGGGGCAGTGGCTCGCCCGGAAGTACCGCCTCGAGTTCGTGGCGAGTCCGCGGGGGGGCGACGACCCCGGATTCGACTTCTTCTACGGCGCCGAGGCGAATCGCATGGCGGCGGAGATGGACGAGCGCGGGGATGCGCGGGCCTGGGTGGCCGTGTATCGCCGTCGAAAGTGAGCGCGGAGCCGCGCCGGTGAGCGCCGTCTGGAGTGGACCGCGGTCTGGGGTAAGCTCCGGCACCGACGCCTCGCTGTGGCGTCAGGAGGGGCCAAACGCATGAAGAGCATCCGGATGAAGAAAATCGTTTCGCTGGCCGTCGTCCTCGCCGGGGCGGCCCTCACGACGGGCTGCATCGTGATCGAAGACGGCCAGGTGGGGGTCTCGAAGAGCTTCGGCTCGATCTCCGACGAGCCGGTCGGGCAGGGCGTCGCGCTCCAGTTTCCCGTGGTGCGAACCGTCGAGGCCTGGAACGTCAAGCTCCAGGAGCTCAAGGAGACCGCCCAGGTCCCCTCGTCCGAAGGGCTGATCGTCGGGCTCGATACGTCGCTCCTGTTCCAGGTGCAGCCGGACAAGGCTCCGTCCATCCGCAAGACCGTCGGATGGAACTACGTGGAGCTCCTCATCGTCCCCTACTTCCGCAATGCTGTTCGCGACGTGGTGAGCGGATACCCCGTGAAGAACATCTACGGCGAGCAGGGGCGGAAGGAAATCGCGGACAAGGTCCGCGAATTCCTGCGGGATAATCTCGGACCGCGGGGCATCACGATCGTGGACGTGCTCCTGCGCGACGTCAAGCTGCCCGCCAAGTTCAAGGAGAGCATCGAGTTGAAGCTCACGGCCGAGCAGCGCGTCCAGCAGAAGCAGTTCGAGCTCGAGCAGGCCAAAAAGGATGCGGAAATCGAAGTGGCGCGGGCGCGCGGCGCGGCAGAGGCGCAGCAGATTGTGCGATCGACGCTCAGCGACTCCTACCTGCAGTACCTGTGGATCAAGACGCTGAACGAGAACCCCAACGTCATCTACGTGGCCACGGAGGCCAACCTCCCGCTGTTCAAGCAGACGAAGTAGGGTCGGCGGAGGGACGCTCGCGCCGCCGCATGCGGTAGAGCGTCCGCTCGGATTCCGCGAGGGGTGTTGCGTCCTCGATCGCGAAGTGCGACGCGAACGCCGCCTCGAAGCCCGCCTGCGTGTAATCGGGGAACACGTCCTCCCGCGTGGCCAGCAGGACGCGGACCTTGGGGTCCGTCTTCGGTACGAACTCGACGATCAGGCCGGGGGCCAGCGAGGCGAAGAAGGCCGCCACGCTCGGGAGCGGCACGTTGTTCGAGATGGCCAGGTGATGGATCAGCGCCAGCGCCATCACGACGTCGGCCGAGTGGCGTTGGACGAGGGACGCGCGCTCCCGGTGGGCCCAGCCCAGGGCCGGGCTGGGGTTGGCGAGGTCGAGCAACAGGGGCAGCACCTGCGTCTCGTTGCGTTTCCGGGTCCGCCGGTAGTTGCGCTCGACGCAGGCGGGATCGATGTCGAAGGCCAGGGTGCGGATTCCGCGAGCGGCGGCGATGCGGCTGAACTCGCCGACGTTTGCCCCCAGGTCCCAGACCTCCTGGGGGGCGAGGGCGTCGAGGGAGTCGGCGACGACCCGCCGCTTGTGCTCGTTCGAGGCCTCCGTGTAGCTGTCGCCCTCGTAGTACTCGGCCCACTCGGTGCCGCTGGGCTTCCAGTCGAGCTTCTGGACGGCGGACTCCAGGGCGGTGACCAGATTGGTCAGGGCGCGCTTCGAGACCGGCCGCACCCGTTTTGCGGCGTCGGCGTCGCCGGCATATCGCGCCTGGAAGCGCGCGTGAAGCCGGATGTGGAGCCAGAGCTGCACGTCGAGCCAGGCCCGGGCCGGGAGCAGCGAGCGGGCCAGGTCGAGGGGGACGCCGTCGATCTGAAGGCGTAACAGCCCGCCGAGGCGGACGTCGCGGTGTGCCATCAGCGCCAGCGGCGCGAGGAAGTGCTGGCAGAACTGGCGGTAGGCGACCCAGGGCACGCCCTCTTCGTACGCCTCGAACGAGAGCGTGTCGATGAAGAC
>JAOTUO010000455.1 GCA_029863845.1 Myxococcales bacterium | reverse complement strand
TCGATCGGCGCGACCGTGCTGGGGGCGCTCTTCGGTCGCAAGGCCGCCAGCGTCGGCACCATCGGGCGCGCGAGCACCGCCCTGGGCCGGGCCGGCCGCATCGGGCGCGAGCGGGCCGACGTGAAGCGGGCCGGCGAGCGGATCGAAGACTTCCGCGACCAGCTCCGGAAGCTGGAGGCCGAGTTCGAGGCGTCCGTCGAGGAGGTCGGGGACCGGATCGATCCCTCGGCCGTCGAGATCGAGGCATACCCGGTGCGGCCGCGAAAGTCGGACATCGCGGTGGACGCCGTGAGCCTGGTCTGGGTGCCCTGGTGGGTCTCGGCCGAGGGCATCGCGACACGCGCCCTCTGATCGGGGTTCCCGCGGCTGCGTCCCGCAGTGTAGGATACGCGGCCGCACGCTTCCGAGTACGTCGGACCCAGGAGGAGCCACCATGGACTTCGGACCCCTGATCGAAACCGTCCAATCCCGGGTGGGGGAGATTCTCCCCAACCTCGTCGGCGCCCTGGCCATCCTGGTCCTGGGGTGGATCGTGGCCCTCGTGCTACGCGCCATCGTGCGGAAGCTGCTCGGCGCGCTCAAGCTCAACGAGCGGCTCACCTCGACGGACGGCACCGGCGGCTTCGACGTCGAATCGGGCGTCTCGGTGGGCGTCTACTACCTGATCCTGCTGCTGGTCCTGGTCGCGTTCTTCGACGCCCTCAATCTGGAGGTGGTGTCGGGGCCGCTGGGCTCGCTGGTGGAGCAGTTCTTCAGCTTCCTGCCCAAGCTGATCGCCGGCGGGGTCCTGCTGCTGATCGCCGTGGTCCTGGCGACCGTGGTCCGGGGCATCGCGCGCAGCGCCCTCGCGGCCACGAGCCTGGACGAGAAGCTCGCCCAGCAGGCGGGGATGCGTCCCGTCAGCCAGAGCCTGGCCACCGTCCTCTACTGGCTGATCCTGCTGCTGTTCCTGCCGGCCATCCTCAGCGCCTTCGATGTGCGCGGCCTGCTGGAGCCCGTCGAGGCCATGGTGAACAAGGCCCTGGCGATGGTGCCGAACATCGTCGCCGCCGGCGTGATCGGCTTCGTCGGCTGGCTGGTGGCGCGCATCGTGCGGGACCTGGTCACGAACCTGCTCTCCGCGACGGGGGCGGACCGGCTCGGCGAGTCGGCCGGCCTGCGCGGCAACATGACGCTCTCGCGCCTGATCGGCCTCGTGATCTACGTGCTGATCCTGATCCCGGCGCTGACCGCGGCCCTGAACGCGCTCCAGATCGAGGCGATCACGGCGCCCGCCACGGCGATGCTGGCAGCGGTGATGAACGCCATCCCCAAGGTGTTCGCGGCGGCCGTGATCCTGGCGATCGCGTACTTCGTGTCGCGCTTCGTGGCGAGCCTGATCAGCCAGCTCCTGGCCGGCGCGGGATTCGACGCGCTGCCGGAGAAGATCGGACTGGCCCAGGCCTTCGGCGGCGAGAGCACGCCCTCGAAGCTGGTGGGCACATTGCTCGTCTTCTTCGTCATGCTCTTCGCCAGCGTCGAGGCGGCCGGCCAGATGGGCTTCACCCAGGTCTCCGACCTGGTCGCGACGCTCATCGCCTTCGGCGGTCAGGTGCTGCTGGGCACCGTCATCATCGCGGTGGGGTTCTGGCTCTCGAACCTGGCGCTCGCGGCGATTCGCCGGGTCTACGGAGACGGCTCCGCGCTGCTCGCGAACGTGGCGCGCTTCGCGATCCTCGGGCTGGTCCTGGCGATGGGTCTGCGCGCCATGGGGCTCGCGGACGACATCGTGAACCTGGCCTTCGGGCTGACGTTGGGTGCGATCGCGGTGGCGATCGCGCTGGCCTTCGGCCTGGGTGGACGCGAGGCCGCGGGACGCCAGATGGAGCACTGGCTCGGCAACCTCCGGTCCCCGAAGCGCGAGACCGGCAAGCAGCGGTAGCCGGATCCGACCGCCGGCTCCGGTCCGCGGCGGACCCGTGACGAATCAACGCCACAGCGCGTTGTGAAAGTGTAAACCGGCGAGTCGCCGAAGGGCGCAAGGGAGGACCATCCATGTTCAAGGAATTCAAGGACTTCGCGATGCGGGGCAACGTCGTCGACATGGCGGTCGGCATCATCATCGGGGCCGCTTTCGGCAAGATCATCAGCGCGCTGGTGAGCGGGGTGCTGATGCCGCCCATCGGCCTGCTGCTCGGAGGCGTGGACTTCGCGGATTTCTTCGT
>JAOTUO010000454.1 GCA_029863845.1 Myxococcales bacterium | reverse complement strand
TGGCGAATCCGCTGCCGGTTCTCCACCAGGGCGAAGCGCACGTAGCCCTCGCCGTTTTCGCCGAAGCCCACGCCCGGCGAAACCGCCACCCTCGCCTCTTCGAGCAGCCGCTTGGAGAACTCGAGCGAGCCGAGGTCGCGAAACGCCTCCGGGATGCGGGCCCACACGAACATGGTCGCGAGCGGCTTCTCGATCTTCCACGAGCCCTCGCCGGGCTGCTCCAGGCCCTCGATCAGCGTGTCGCGCCGCGCCCGGTACTCCTCGTTGTTCTCCCGCACCACGTCCTGCGGGCCGCGCAAGGCCACGATCGCGCCGATCTGGATCGCCTGCGGCATGCCGTAGTCGAGGTAGCTCTTGATCCGCGCCAGCGCGTGGATCATGTCGCGGTTGCCGCATGCGAAGCCCACACGCCACCCCGCCATGGAGTGGCTCTTGGACAGCGACGTGAACTCGATCGCGATGTCCTTGGCCCCCGGCACTTCGAGCAGGCTCGGGGCCTTGTAGCCGTCGAAGCAGACCTCTGCGTAGGCGAAATCGTGGAGCACCATGAGGTCGTGCTCGAGCGCGAAGTCCACCACGCGTTCGAAGAAGACCCGATCCACGACCTGGGTGGTCGGATTGTGGGGAAAGGAGAGGATCAGCAGCTTCGGCTTCGGCCAGGTTCGCGCGACCGCCGTCTCGAGATTCTCGATCAGGTCGCTGTCGGGGCCGAGCGGAACGTGCCGCAGGTCGCCGCCCGCGATGATCACCGAGTACTGGTGGATGGCGTAGGCCGGACTCGGGCACAGGACCACGTCGCCGGGCCCGACCGTCATCAGCACGAAGTGGGAGAGCCCCTCCTTGGCGCCGATCACGGCGATGGCCTCGCTCTCGGGGTCGAGCTCCACGCCGTGGCGGCGTTGGTACCACTCGCAGGCGGCGGCGCGCAGGTTCGGGATGCCGCGCGACGCCGAGTAGCGGTGGTTGCGCGGGTCGCGCGCCGCCTCGCAGATCTTCTCGACGACGTGGGGCGGCGTCGGCAGGTCCGGGTTGCCCATGCCGAGGTCGATGATGTCGTGGCCGGCGCGACGCGCCGACTTCATCAGGTCGATCACCTCCGCCAGGACGTACGGGGGCAGCCGGTTCAGCTTGTCGAAGTCGTGCCGGATGCTTCCGCTCACCGCAGCGCCCCCCGGGTCGCCGTGGCCCCCATCCCGTCTGGGCGAGCGCTCCGGGCATGCAACCTCTGGGATTGCTTTAGGTTATTCGACTTTCCCGGGGCGCGCCAAGCGGCGCTCCCGCCAGGCGAACCCCAGGTAGAAGGGGAGGCCCGCGGCCAGCAGGCCCAGGCCGATGGCGCACTCGAGCGGACGCAGCCCCAGCAGCGCGACGGCCACGCCAAAGTTGCCCAGGAAGTAGGCGGCGGGCACCCACGGGTAGCCCCAGGCCCGATAGGGACGCGCCCGGTGCGGTTGACGCCGCCGCAGCGCGTAGAGCGCCGCCACGTCCGCCATGGCCGCCAGCAGGATGGCGAAGGTCGTGTAGTCGAGCGCGCGCTCGAAGCTCCCCAGGAGCAGCAGGATGGCGACCGCGGTGCCCGCCTGCAGCGCGATCGCCACGCTGGGCGTGTGGAAGGTCGCGTGAGTGCGCTCCACGCCCGGGAAGAAGAGCCCGTCGAGCGCCATCGCGTAGGCGATGCGGGGCCCCACCAGCACGGTGGCGTTGAGCGTCCCGAGGATGGACAGCAGCACGAGGAAGGACAGCAGGGTCCCTCCGACGCCGCCGAAGAGCGCCTGCGCCGCGGCCTCGCCCGCATTGGCCTCTCCGCGCAGGGACTCCACCGGGATCGCGTAGAGGTAGACCGCGTTCACGAGCAGGTACACGGCCGTGCACAGCGCGAGGCCGAGGAACAGCGAGCGCGGGATGTTGCGCCCCGGATCCCGGATCTCGCTCGCCACGTAGACGCAGGAGTTCCAGCCCAGGTAGCTGAAGAACACGGGCGAGAGGGCGCGCCCGAAGTCGGCGACGGAGAGATCGGAGGCGCCGGAGACCACGGGCAGCAGGTTCGAGAGGTCGCCGCTCCCGAAGACCGGGCCCAGCCCCGCGAAGGCCACCAGCGCCGCCACCTTGAGGACCGCGGTCAGGTTGTTGGCGCGGGCCCCCCAGCGTACGCCCACGTAGTTGAGCCCCGAGATCGCCAGCGTGATCCCGACGGCCACGCTCCGCT
>JAOTUO010000148.1 GCA_029863845.1 Myxococcales bacterium | reverse complement strand
CTCGGTACCCTCCTGGCGGCCGCGGTGTTGACGTCCATTTCGCAGCGGGCCTTCGACCTCCTGTTCGGCACCCTCGTGCTCGTCGCCGTGGCGCTGGCGGCGTCGGGACTGAGCGTCTCTCCGAGCCGGGGTCGTGCGGCGGCGGCGGGCGCCCTCTCGGGGTTCATGGGGACCACCTCGTCGATCGGTGGCCCCCCGATGGCGCTGCTCTACCAGGGGCAGGGCGGATCCCGCCTGCGGGCCACGCTCTCCGGCTACTTCGTGCTCGGCGCCCTGTTCTCGATCGCAGTCCTCGCGGCGATCGGCCGCTACGGCGCGGACGAAGTGGCGCTCACGGCCTGTCTGGTGCCCGCGGTCCTCGCCGGCTTCATTGCATCCCGATGGCTCCGGGGCTACGCGGACCGATCCGGCGTGAGGCCCCTCGTCCTGGGGCTCTCCGCCTGCTCCGCCGTGGCGGTTCTCGTCCGCGCGCTTGCATGACGGCGCCGAGAGGGGTTGGAGATCGCGCGCATTGCGTGCACACTGCGGCCCCATGAGCCGGACGAAGCGTACGTTGCTGTGGGTGATGGCGGCCGCGTACGTGGCGGCCGGCTTCAATCACCTGATGAATCCCGCCTTCTACGTGGCGATCATCCCGCCCGGGCTGCCCGAACCCGAGTGGCTCAACGTGATCTCGGGGCTCGCGGAGATCGTGCTCGGGGTCTTCCTGCTCGAGCCGCGGGCACGGCGCTTCGCGGCCTGGGGAATCATCGCGCTGTTGATCGCGGTCTTCCCGGCGAACGTCTACGTCGCCACGACCAATCTTGGGCTTCCCGGTGGCGAGCCCGGCACGGGCAACGCGCTGGTGAACTGGGTTCGTCTTCCCTTCCAGGGGCTCTTCGTCGTCTGGGCCTGGTGGTACACGCGCTGAACCCGCGACGCGTTCGCCGGCGCGGGAGACCCGCCGCGGGTGCGCCTGCGAGGCTGGCGGGGGCTGCGGGGCCCGCATATAGTGGCGCGATCACCGGGGCTGCGAGTTGAACACCGTCATCCGGATCCTCTTCATCCTCCTCTGCATCGTCGCGCTCTACTACCTCGTCGTGACGCTCGCGCGGAGCGAGCGGGAGGAAGAGATCGGCTCGCGGATCGATCACGAGAATCTCGAGATTGCGGCCGTGTCCGGGTCGTGGAAGTGGCGCGTGGCGGCGGGCGCCGGGGTGGAGGGCGCATGAGGTTCCGTGTGTCGATCGCGACGCTGCTGCTGGCCGCGGGCCTAGCGGGCTGCGGCATCGGGGAGTCGGTCACGGGCCGCTGCGGGCTGCAGCAGGACGCCTTGCAGGCCGCCCAGAACAAGCGCGACGGTCTGCTCACCCGCGGCATCTCGCGGCAGGACGTGACGTTCCGCGCGGCGAGCGACGGCGTGCTGCGCGCGCAGCAGGCCCTGCGCGCCTGCGAGGACGCCGAGGGGTGAGTGCTGCGCTTGCCCCGGGTTCCGGCCGTCCTTAGCCTCCGGCTTCACGGGACGGAGAGCCGGAGACCTCGGTATGACCAGCCCCGGGGCATCGTCGCCCACTCGCAATCCCGCCTGGAAAGCGCTCGCAGCGCACGGCCGCGAGATCGAGCAGCGCCATCTTCGAGAGCTCTTCGCCGAGGACGCGGGGCGCGGAGAGCGGCTGGGCCTCGAGGCGGCGGGCCTCTACCTCGACTACTCGAAGAACCTCGTCACCGACGAGACCCTGCGGCTGCTTCTCGAGCTGGCCGAGGGCTCCGGGCTGCGGAAGCGGATCGCCGCCATGTTCCGCGGCGAGAAGATCAACACGACCGAGGGACGGGCGGCGCTGCACGTGGCGCTGCGGGCGCCCCGGCACGCCTCGATCGTCGTGGATGGCGAAGACGTGGTGCCCGCCGTGCACGCGGTGCTCGACCGCATGGCCGCCTTCTCGGAGCGGCTGCGCGGCGGCGAGTGGAAGGGTTACACGGGACGCCGCATCCGCAACGTCGTCAACATCGGAATCGGGGGCTCGGACCTCGGACCCATGATGGCCACCGAGGCCCTCCGCCACTACAGCGACCGCAACCTGCGCTTCGGCTTCGTCTCGAACGTGGACGGCACCGACTTCGCCGAGACAGTCCGCGACATGGACCCGGAGGAGACGCTCTTCGTCGTCTGCTCCAAGACCTTCACGACGCTCGAGACGCTGACCAACGCCCGCACGGCGCGCGCCTGGGTTCTCGCGGCGCTGGGCGACGAGCGGGCCGTGGCGAAGCACTTCGCGGCGGTCTCCACCAACGCCGGGGAGGTGACGAAGTTCGGCATCGACAGCGCCAACATGTTCGAGTTCTGGGACTGGGTCGGCGGCCGCTACTCGCTCGACTCCGCCGTCGGGCTCTCGCTGATGACCGCGATTGGCCCGCAGCGATTCCGCGAGATGCTCGCGGGCTTCCACGCCATGGACGAGCACTTCCGCACGGCGCCCTTCGAACGCAACCTGCCGGTGCTCCTGGGCCTGCTCGGCATCTGGTACGGCGACTTCCTCGGCGCCCAGACCCACGCCGTCCTGCCCTACGACCGGTACCTCTGGCGCCTGAGCGCCTACCTCCAGCAGCTCGACATGGAGAGCAACGGCAAACGCGTCGATCTCGACGGCAACGCCGTCGACTTCCAGACCGGCCCCATCCTCTGGGGCGGGCCGGGTACCAACGGTCAGCACGCCTATTACCAGCTGATCCACCAGGGTACGCAGCGCATCCCCTGCGATTTCATCGGCTTCGCGCTCAGCTCGAATCCGCTGGGCGAGCACCACGATCTCCTGATGGCCAACTTCTTCGCGCAGACCGAGGCGCTGGCCTTCGGAAAGACCGAGGAGGAGGTGGTCGCGGAGGGGGTGCCGCCTCATCAGGCGCCGCACCGCAGCTTCCCCGGCAATCACCCGACCAACACGATCCTGGCCGAGCGGCTCACGCCCGAGACGCTCGGTGCGCTGATCGCTCTCTACGAGCACAAGGTCTTCGTGCAGGGCTCGATCTGGCACATCAACTCCTTCGACCAGTGGGGCGTCGAGCTGGGGAAGGCACTCGCGGCCCGCATCGTCCCCGAGCTTTCGAGCGAAGCGGCCCCGGAGCCCATCCACGACAGCTCCACCAACGCGCTGATCCGGCGCTACCGGCGCCTTCGTTCGCAGTCCTGAGCGGTCCCGGGCGCGAGATGCAGCCGGGGAAGGAGCGAGACATGCAGCTGGGAATGATCGGCCTCGGGCGAATGGGTGCGAACATGGTGCGGCGCCTGCTCCGGGGCGGCCACGACTGCGCGGCCTTCGACGTGGACCCGGAAGCGGTGAGGCTCATGGCGCAGGAGGGCGCCACGGGGGCCTCGTCGCTGGCCGACCTGGTCGGCAAGCTCGCGAAGCCGCGCGCCGTGTGGATGATGGTGCCGGCAGCCTTCGTGGAGGAGACGATCCGGTCGCTGCGTCCGCTTCTGGAGCGCGACGATATCCTGATCGACGGGGGGAACACCCACTACCACGCAGACATCCGTCGCGCCGCGGAGCTCGCGCCGCAGGGCATCCACTACGTGGACGTGGGCACGAGCGGCGGCGTCTGGGGCCTCGAACGCGGCTACTGCCAGATGATCGGCGGGGACGAGCGCGCCGTGCGGCGCCTGGATCCCGTCTTCCGGTCCCTGGCGCCCGAGATCGGATCGGCGCCTCGCACGCGCGGCCGTCCGGAAGGGAAGTGCACGGCCGAGCACGGGTACCTGCACTGCGGACCCAGCGGGGCGGGTCACTTCGTGAAGATGGTCCACAACGGGATCGAGTACGGGATCATGGCGGCGTACGCGGAGGGATTCAATCTCCTGCGCCACGCGGACGCGGGGAAGGACGCGCACGCCCGGGACGCCGAAACGGCGCCCATCGAGCATCCCGAGCACTACCGGTACGAGCTGGACCTCCCGGAGATCGCCGAGCTGTGGCGGCGCGGAAGCGTGATCGGGTCGTGGCTGCTGGACCTGACGGCTGCGGCCCTCCGCAAGAGCCCCGAGCTCGAACGCTTCGGCGGGCGGGTCTCGGACTCGGGCGAGGGCCGCTGGACGATCCAGGCTGCCGTCGAGGCCGGCGTGCCGACCCACGTGCTGAGCGCGGCAGTCTTCGACCGCTTCAGCTCGCGCGGCGAGGCCGACTTCGCCAACCGACTGCTCTCGGCCATGCGCTTCGAGTTCGGTGGACACGAGGAGAAGGAATCCGGGGCCTGAGGCGGGCCGTGGGGCGCCCTAAGGAGTGGGCGGCGTCGTGACGATGCGCGTGGGGGGTCGGCGATGGCACTCCGGCGCAGCCACGATTCGCTTCCGGGCCACCCGCCCTTCGGCCGGGGGAGGCGCCGCACACGACGCCGCAGCGGACCCCTGATCCTGACCGCCGCCGGGGTCCTGGCGGTGGGCTGCCAGACCCTCGAGCACGGCTACACCACGGCCGACTACGCCCAGCGCGCCCTCGCGGTCACCAGCGAAGAGGGGGCGCGGCGGCTTCAGATGGAATCCGAGCTCGACCCCGGCGTACGGGATTTCATCGCGCGGCACGGCAGGCCCGACATCCTGTACGTCGAGGATCGCCGGAACGTCTATCTCTTCTACACCCGCAAGGACCTCGTGGGTGTATTCCGGCGCGAGCTCGTCGCACGCAGTGAGGCCCAGACCTTCCGGCCGATCCCAGGCTACCTGCTCAAGCTGCTGCCGGACAGCGACCGGGATCGCTTGCTCGCGAGTCGCTCGCGCAGCCGCGCGGCGCGAGAGAGGGCGGCGCGGCCGAAGCTGGTACGCGAAGAGGCGCGGTCGCGGGGGCTCCCGGCCGCCCCGAAGCCGAGCGCCGGCAGAAGCGATTGGAGCGATCGCAGCTTCGACGTCGATGCGATCGTCCGGCGCCTGCGGACGCCGATGACCGCGGCCGACGGCGGCGTCTCCAGCTGGCAGAACGCGGCCGGGCCGGGCGGCGTGCCGCAGCGGACCGCCCGGTCCGGCGACACGCGCTACGAGGTCCGGGCCGACGCCGTGATGGCCACCACGCCGATCGCGCGGGGCGGCGGGCCGACGCCGGGACAGGCGCGTCTCGCCTACGTTCGCATCAACCGGGCCGTCTTCGGAACCCAGGCGAGCGCGGTCAACGAGCAGGTCGCGGCCCTGGCCGAGCGTGTGTCGATGGATCCGAGCGCGCGGACGCGCGTGGCCCGGCGCATCGCCGGTCGCACCGTCCGGATCCACCGCATGCGAAGCCGCGGCTGGCTCGTCTACTCGGTCCACCCCTGAGCCCGCGCCGGAGCCGCGGGGCCCGCACGGCGGGCGAGCCGCCGCCGGCGCATCGGGGTGCGGCTGCGATCCGGATGCTCCGTCGCGGCGGAGGTGCTATCCCCGTCGCATGGAACTCCTGCTCGTGCGCCACGCACTTCCGCTGCGCGTCGAGCGGAAGGACGGCGCGCCCGCAGATCCGCCCCTCAGCAACGAGGGTCGGCGCCAAGCCAACCGGCTCGCGCGCTGGCTCGAAGCGGCGCGCCTCGACGCGATCTACGTCAGTCCGATGCAGCGCGCGCTCGAGACGGCACAGCCCCTCGCGAAGTCCCAGGGTGTCGGGCTCCGGATCGAGCCCGGCGTGGTCGAGTTCGATGCGACGGCCAGCACCTACGTCCCCCTCGAGGAGATCAAGGCGCTCGACTACGAGCGCTGGCGCGCGCTGATCCGCGGCGGACTCGTCGAGGGCGTCGATCTGGCCGAGTTCCGCCGCGTCGTGACCGGGAGCCTGGAGCGCATCATCGACGACCACCCGGGGGAGCGGGTCGCGGTGGTGTGTCACGGTGGTGTGATCAACACCTGGGCTGCGCACGTGCTCGGACTCGAGGCGACGCTCTTCTTCGAGCCGACCTACACCAGCATCAGTCGCTTTCTGGCCAGCGCTTCGGGACCGAGGAGCGTCGCCAGCCTGAACGAGACGGCTCATCTGAGCGGAGGGCGGTAGGAGCCGCTTCGGGAACCACGGTCCGCCCAACTCGAGAGGTGGGAATGCGCGCTGCACTACTCGAAGCCCAGGGACGGCCCCTGCGCATCTGCGACGACATCGAGATCGAAGCGCCGCGCTCGGGTCAGGTTCGCGTGCGCGTCGCGCACTGCGGCATCTGCCATTCGGACCTGGGCCTCATCGACGGCACCTTTCCAAGTCCGCTCCCGATCGTGCTGGGCCACGAGGCCGCGGGCGTGGTGGATGGCGTCGGGCCCGGCGTCGAAGGGCTCGCCGCGGGGGATCCCGTCGTCCTTACGCCGTGCCCTCCTTGCGGCGCTTGCTACTGGTGCGTGCGCGGAGAAGCCAGCCTGTGCGTCGACAGCAGCGGCATCCAGACCAGCGCATTTCCCGATGGACACACCGGGCTCTCCCGCGACGGTCAGACGGTCTACCGCGGCCTGAACGTCGCCGCTTTCGCCGAGTACGCCGTGCTGCCGGCAACGGGCGCGGTACGGATCCCGGCCGACGTGCCCCTCGACGTCGCCTGCGTGATCGGCTGCGCGGTGCAGACGGGCGTCGGTGCCGTACTGAACACCGCCGGCGTCGAAGAGGGTGCGACCGTGCTGGTGATGGGCCTCGGCGGCGTGGGCCTCGCCATCGTGCAGGGCGCGCGAATTGCCGGAGCCGCGCGCATCCTGGCCTCGGATCCCATTGCGGAGCGTCGCGAGGTCGCGAAGCGCTTCGGCGCCACCGACCTGCTGGACCCGACCGACGACGACGTCGTCGCCCGCGCCCGCGCGCTGACCGGCGTCGGCGTCGACTACGCTTTCGAGAGCGCCGGCCGCGCGAGCCTCGTCGAGGCGGGCCTCGCCGCGGTCCGTAGCGGCGGCACGGTCGTGTGCGTGGGAGCGCCGGCCCTCGGCGAGGCCATCACGCTGGCGCCGGCCGCGCTCTTCGTCGTCACGGGCAAGAAGCTGCTGGGCTGCGTGCTCGGCGGCTGTCACTCCCTGCGCGAGGTTCCCCGTCTGATCGCGCTGTGGCGGGCGGGCCGGCTGGACCTCAACGGGCTGATCACGACCCGCCGTCCCCTGGCTGAGATCAACGAGGCGCTCGACGACCTCGCGGCCGGCCGCGGCATCCGGACGGTGCTGTCCGTCTGAGGCGCCGCGTCGCGGTCGCGCACGATCGTCTCGCGGTCCGCGCCTGGGGGGGCGGCGCCGGATCCGGACCCGCCTTGCCGGTGCGATACACTGACAAATCTCATGCAGCCGATCCGGCGTCTGCCGCGAATCCTTCCCCTCGCCTTGTGCGCCGCCGCCTGGCTGCCGGTCGCGTGCGCGACGCAGTTGCCGCAGCCCGTGCAAGGCGAGCGCACCGTCGTGCTCTCGACCGAGTACGACGACCAGCGCGCCGGCAATGAAGCCTTCAGGACGGTCCAGGAGGAGATCGGACTCGTCGACGACCCCGCGCTCACCGAATACGTCCGGAAGATCGGGCGGCGGCTGCTGCGCTACGCCCCCCCGCGGACCTTCGAGTACGAGTTTGCGATCGTGGACCAGTTCGAGCCGAACGCATTCGCGCTGCCCGGCGGCTACGTCTTCGTCTCCCGCGGCCTGCTCGCGCTGGCCAATTCGGAGGACGAGATCGCCAACGTGATCGGGCACGAGATCACCCACGCGGCCGCGCGTCACGCCGCCGCGCAGCAGGAGTTCGCCCGCCGCCAGAACCCGCTGGCGCTGCCCTGGGTCCTGGTGGGGCACCTCGCGGCCTACGGACGCGACCAGGAGCGGGACGCGGACCGCGGGGGACAGGTCCTGGCCGCCAAGGCGGGTTACGACCCGGCGGCCATGTCCGATTTCCTCAAGAATCTTGGCGGCGTGGAGCGCCTGCGAACCGGCGTGTCGCGGATTCCGACCTTCGCCGCGACGCACCCGGGAATCACCGAGCGGCAGGCCGATACCGCCGCCCGCTCGCGCACGATCCAATGGGAGCGGGATCCCGCACGACCAACGGGCCGCGACGCCTATCTGCGTCACATCGAAGGCCTCGCGCTCGGCGTCAACCCGGCCGAGGGCGTCTTCGAGGGCGACCGTTTCCTGCACCCGGACCTCGACTTCCACCTCCAGTTCCCCCACGGCTGGGACTACCGGAACACCCGCGAGGCCGTGGGGGCCGTCTCGTCGGACGGCGACGCCGTGATCTTCCTGAAGGCGGAGGGCGAAGAGCGGGATCCGAAGCTCGCCGCCGAGGATTTCGTGGCGGCGAACGCGGAGGAATTCTTCCTGGCGGTCGTGCGCGCCGCGCCGGTTCGGATCGGCGACATCCAGGCGTACCGGGTCGAGGTCCAGGGCACCAGCGGGGGGCAGAAGCTCGGCGGTCTACTGACCTTCATTCCGTATCGCGGCCTGATGTACCGGATCACGGGGGTCGGTCCGGTGCGGGCGTTCAGCCGCTACCAGGGTCGCGCGCTGAACACGGCGCGGAGCTTTCGGCCGCTCACCCCGCAGGAGCGGGCGTCCATCGAGAAGACGAGCCTGCGCGTCGTGAAGGCGCTGCCGGAAGAGGAGCTGGTGACGTTGAGCGAGCGCACCGGCAACGCGTGGGACCCGCAGCGCACGGCCGTGCTCAACGGCTTCGCCTCCACCGCCCGCTTCCGGGGCGGCGAGGACGTCAAGATCGCCCAGTCCGAGCCCTACCGGCCGCCGGAGACCGCCGCGCGCGCCCGCTAGCGCGTTCCGGGTCGGATCTCGTCGACGAGGCCCCAGGCGTGGGCGGTGGCCGCGTCGAGGCTGCGGCCCGAGAGCGCCAGCGCGGCGGTGCGCTGGCGGCCGATCCGACGCGGCAGGCTCACCGTGCCCCCGGCGCCCGGCACGAGTCCCATCCCCAGCTCCGGGAGCTGGAAGGTCGCGTCCGGCGCCGCGGCGAGGCGCCGCGCGAAGGCCGCCAGCTCGACCCCGGCGCCCACGCAGGCGCCGTGAACCTCGGCCCGGACGCGGTCGGCGCAGGCGGCGAGCCAGCGCGCCGCGTTGCGGGTGGAGCGCACGGCGTGGGCCGTGGCGGGATCGGCCAGGGTGCCGAACTCGTCGAGGTCGCCGCCGCTGCAGAAGGCCGGCCCCGCTCCCGTGAGCAGCACCTCCGCGATCGAGGGGTCGCAGACGGCGACGCGCAGACCCTCGATCAGGGCGTCGCGCATCTCGATGGAGAACGCGTTGCGCTTCTCGGGACGGTTCAAGGTGAGACGCAGGCAATCCCCGTCGCGCTGCGCGAGCACGGCGGCCCCGCGGCTCGACGCGCGCTGCGGCCTCGCATTCCGCGTCGCGCACCACGCCGCGAACTCGGGCCCGCCCTGGAGGGTCGAGTACACCAGCGACTCCGCGATCAGCCCCTCGTGGACGTCGAGCCCCTCGCTGTGTCGCAGCAGCTGGACGAGGGCCAGCGCCGCGAGCGGCACGCGCCGCACGGTCTCGACGATCGGCGCCAGCTCCGCCGCGCTTCCGATCACCAGGTCGAAGCGATCGACCAGCTGCGCCGCCGGCCCGGAAGCGCGATCCGCGCCGAGCGCGACGGAGGGGCAGGCGAGCTGCGCGAGCGTGGCGCGCGCCTCGGCGACCGCGCCGACGGAGACGGGCGCCGGATCGGCGAGATCGACGACCAGCAGCGGGTCGCCGGTCAGCGGCGAGAAGGCTTCGAGGGCGAAGGGGGATCGCAAGCGGTCGAGCGCCTGCGTCAGGGGAAGGACGCCGGCGATCGTCCGCGCGGCTATGACGTCTCTCCCTGAAGCCCGGCTCGGAATCGCTTCACGGGTCATCTCCTTCCGATTCGCGTCGGCGTCGGAGCTTTGCACGGAGGATACCGGGATTCGCGGTGGCCGACCCGGGCCGGCGAAGGGGCGCACGCTCCGACGCGGT
>JAOTUO010000453.1 GCA_029863845.1 Myxococcales bacterium | reverse complement strand
AGGATCGCCTGACGCCAACGTGCTATCGAACCCGCCGGCTCTCGGGGCTGGGATCAAGGTCGTGAGAATCCGGTGGGATCAACCCCGTGAGAAGTGACACGCGGGAAGCTCGATTCGCGCAAGTGTTTGATCTAATTACGTTTTCTAGATCGGTGGTACACAGGCTTCGAACCTGAGGGTCGGGGGTTCGAATCCCTCCCGGCGCGCCAATCTTTCCGTTGCACGGCGCACGGTTGCCCGCGGAGTTCTTCGAACCACGCCGACCGCGCCCGCCTTGGTGCCGCGGGATGCCGTCTGATGCCGCCGAAGTCGAGGAACGAGAGGTCCGTCTCCTCGTCGCGGAGGGCGTGCGCGTAGACCCGGGGGTTGAAATCCTACGCTGCCCGCTCCAGGGTGTGACCGAATGTCGTCCCGCGGGTCGGGAACGAGAGTTCGAGCCAGCCCGGCTCCTTCTCGTCGCGCACCCGCACCACGACGGCCGTGGCGTCGAGCCCCGGGTTCCGTCGGTGGGCCGCGCTCACGATCCGGCTGGCGAGCAGTCGGGGCGAGAGGTTGCGTGCGACGCGGACGATGGCGTCTTCCTGCACCACCTCTTCGGCACCGTCCGTACACAGCACGATGGTGTCGCCGGGGCGCAGCAGCAGGGCGAAGACGTCTAAGGCGTCGTCGGCTCCGGCGCCGTTCGAGACCGGCTCGGTGAGCTCGTGGTCGACGGTGAGCTGGTGGACGCGATCGCGCCGGATCAGGTAGGCGCGGCTGTCGCCCCGGTGGCCGATGACGCCCCGGTCACCCTGGGCGAGGAGCATGGTGACAGTGGTCGCCAGCCCTCGTAACTTGGGATCGTTCTTCTCGGCGTCCGCCACGGCTGCCATGGCGTGACCCATCGCCTGGTGGACGACGGTCCAGGCGATCCGGTCGCCCCGCAGTTCGAGGTCCTCTTCGGCGCGTTCGATGAACTTCTCCAAGGCGTCGGCGGCCAGGCGCGAGGCGATCTCGCCGGCCGGCGCTCCGCCCGCGCCGTCGCACACGACGTAGAGCCCCAGGCCTTCCTCGACCACGAAGGCATCCTCGTTGTGGAAGCCCTCGCCGCCGGCGCGCGACGCGCCGCTTCCTTCGGATGTCATATCGCTCGTCCCCCACGGGCTCGAGACCGGCTCCGCCTCAAGAGCGCCCCATCTCCAGGTAGACGTCCGCGATCTTCTCGATCGCGACGACGAAGGCCGCGGTGCGGAGGTCGGGCACGTTGCGCCGCGCGACCATCCACCTCGCGGATCGTGTTGTAGGCATTGCGCATGGTGTCGTCGAGGCCGGAGCGCACCAGGTCGATCTCTCCCGCGCCGTATCGCAGGGGCGCGGCCAACTCCTCGGGCACCTCGCGGCCCAGCATCTCCCTGAATACGTCCAGGATCCGCTGACCCCGCGCCTCTTCGAGGCGCCGGTCGAGGCGTCCGAAGCGGATGTGGGTGACGTTCTTCACCCACTCGAGATAGGAGACGGTGACGCCGCCGGCGTTCATGAGAACGTCGGGGAGCACCACTGTCCCACGGCGCATGAGCTCCTCGTCCGCCTCGAAGGTGACCGGCCCGTTGGCGGCCTCGGCGACCAGTGGCGCTCGGATGCGCCCGGCGTTCTCGCCGGTGATCTGGCGTTCGAGGGCGGCGGGGATCAGGATGTCGCACTCGGCCTCGAGAAGCCGCAGGCCGTCCTTCTCGAAGCGGACGCCGCCGAAGTGCTCGAGGCCGCCGGTGTGACGCAGGTGTTGCGCCACGTCCTCGACGGAGAGGCCCTTCTCGTCCACCAGGGGCTTGCCGGTCACGCAGGCCATGGTGTTCAGGTCGTTCGGGTAGAGCGAACGGTAGGCGTCGGCGATCCACGCCATCTCGCGGGTTCCGGTGCCCATGTCGGGCGCGGGCACGTTGAGGCTCGGCCCGATGTAGCCCTTTCTTGCCAGCTCCCGCGTGAAGCGCCGGGTGATCGCTTCGAGCTGATCCTCGCTAAACTCCCGGGGGTCGATCACGAGCCCGCCCTTGGAGCCGCCGAAGGGGACGTCCACCAGGGCGCACTTGAAGGACATCAACGCGGCGAGGGCCTCGTCCTCGTCCACGACCGCCGCGTAGCGGATGCCGCCCTTCACGGGCAGGCGGTGCTCGCTGTGGACGGCCCGGTAGCCGGTGAAGACCCGGTAGCCGCCGTCCATCTCGACCGGGAACTG
>JAOTUO010000147.1 GCA_029863845.1 Myxococcales bacterium | reverse complement strand
GCCCACGAGGACGATCTGCCACTCGGGAACGCGAGGCAGCATCACGATCACGGGCTGCCCCGGCCGGATCCCGAGCGCCTGGAACACATGGGCGACGCGGTCGGAGCCCCGGGCCATGTCGGCGAACGTGAGGCGGCGCTCGGCGCCGTGCGCGTCGCGCCAGAGCAGGGCCGGACGCGACGGGTCGCGGGCGAGGCGGTCCACGACGTCACGCCCGAAGTTGAAACGGTCCGGTAGCTCGTACCGGAACGTCTCGACGCTCCGGCGGTAGGCGTCGAGCCTCTCCTCAAGCGCGCGCACGTCTCGATCCTAACCGAGGCGCGGGGCCGGGGCCGGGTCCGAGGACGATCCCGCAGCGAATGGCTCGGCCGCCAACCATCTGCGTGGCATGCGGTGAGGAAGCCACCCGCGCGGCGTGTCTTGCCGTGCGGGGATCGAGGGCGGCCTGCGCTTGATTTCGCTGCAGGATCGTCCTCGGCCCCGGCGGCCTTCGCAGGGTTGCGCGGGCCGGGGACTGTGGCGGCTTTCCCGCGGATTGGAGACTCTCAAGGGTGCAACTCTGCGCGCCGATGGGGGGAGCGGGGGGGCAGAACAGGGATGGCAGCCGACCCGCAGCAGCTTGCCCGCGTCGTCGTCGTCGACGACGACCGGATGACGCTCGAGCTCATGCGCGAGACCCTCGATGAGCGGGTCCGCCTCGAGTGCTGCGAGAGCGGTGAGGCCGCGCTGGAGGCGCTGAGCCGCGAGCCGGCGGACCTGGTGATCTCGGACCTCACGATGCCGGGCCTGTCCGGCATCGACCTGCTCGAGCGCGTCCGGCGCGCTCACCCCGGCACCCAGTTCGTCATCCTCACGGGCGACGCTTCGATCGAGAGCGCGGTGGATGCTCTGCGGATGGGCGCCGCCGATTACCTCGTCAAGCCGATCCGTTCCCCGGAGCTGGACCGGATCGTCGAGCGCCTGCTCGCCCACCGCCAGCTGCTCGCGGAGAACGAGCGGCTGCGAAATGCGCTCCGCACCGTGGAGTCGTGCCAGACGCTGATGCGCTGCCTCGATCCCGGCGAGGTCTACGCTGTTGGACTCGACCTGCTCCTGGGCACGCTGCCCCGCGAGCGCGGACTGGCCTTGTTCCGCCGCACCTTCGTTCCGACGGCCGAAGGCCTGGCCTTCCGCGGCTTCTCGGAGGGAGAGGCGCGCGGGCTGCGCGACCTGCTGACGGGTGAGAAGGCCGTCGACGCGGTCGGCGAGCGGATCGAGGTCGTTTCCGAAGGCCCGATCCACAACGCGTTGCGCGAGGTCGGGATCGATTGTGGTGCGGCGCTCGTGGTCCCGGTGCGCGGCCGCGAGACCGAGGCCGGCGTCCTTTGGATCTTCGAGGACGGGTGTCGCTTCGAATCCGAGGAGATCGAGCGCGTGAAGGTCATTGCGGGCCACGCCGAGATGGCGCTGCACAATGCCGAGCGTTACAGCCACGCGAAGGAGCGGGCCTTCGTGGACGACGTGACAGAGGTCTACAACGCGCGCTACCTGCTGAAGGCGACGGAGCGGGAGATCCAGCGCGCCGAGCGTTACGGAAAGGATCTCTGCGTCCTGTTCCTCGACCTCGATCGCTTCAAGCTCGTGAACGACCGCCACGGTCACCTCGTGGGCTCGCAGACGCTGCGAAAGCTGAGCGAGGTGCTGCAGCAGTGCATCCGCCAGGTCGATACGCTGGCGCGATACGGGGGCGACGAGTTCACGATCCTGCTGGTGGATACGGAGCTCGAGACGGGCCTCACCATCGCCGAGCGCATCCGGCGGACGGTCGCCGAGACCCTCTTCGAGGGAGCGCGCGGTGCGCCCATCCGCCTGACCATCAGCATCGGCGTGGCGGTCTATCCCGGGCACCGTTGGGAGCGCGACGCCCTGCTCGACGTTGCGGACAAGGCGATGTATCGCGCCAAGTCCCTGGGCCGGAACTGCGTCTGCAGCGCGTCGGATCTCGAGAGCTGAGGCCTCCGCTGGCGTCGCCCGGGCGTCTCTGCTAACCAACTCGCTGATTTCACTCCGTTTTTTCAATTGCTGCCCGTTTCGGGGAGATCGGTGACTCGCGGCGAGATCGCGTTGGACGAACTGGCGGACCTGCGCCGAACCCACGCCGCGGGCGAGGTGCGCGCCGAGCTCGTCGGCAGCGAGGTCGTGCTGGCGGGGTGGGTGCAGCGTCGCCGCGATCACGGCGGCGTCATCTTCGTCGATCTGCGCGACCGCGAGAACCTCGTGCAGGTGGTGTTCCGGCCCGATGTCTCCCCGGCGGCACACGAGCGCGCCGGCGAACTGAGGTCGGAGTACGTCATCCTCGTCCGCGGGACCGTGCAGCGGCGTTCTCCCGAGACCGTCAACCCGAAGATGCCGACGGGTGAGGTCGAGGTCGCCGTGGCCGAGCTGCGTCTGCTCAACCGCGCCACCCCGCCGCCCTTCGCCATCGAAGAGGAAACCGACGCCGACGAGGCGACCCGTTTGCGCGACCGGGTCCGGGATCTGCGCCGCCCGCCATTGCAGCGGGCTCTGCGCCTGCGTCACCGCCTCTACCAATCCGTGCGCCGGACGCTGAGCGAGCGCGGATTCCTCGAGATCGAGACGCCGATGCTCGCGAAGTCGACGCCCGAAGGCGCACGAGACTTCCTCGTGCCGAGCCGGCTGCAGCCGGGTTCGTTCTACGCCCTCCCGCAGTCGCCGCAGATCATGAAGCAGCTGCTCATGATCGCGGGCTTCGACCGCTACTTCCAGATCGTTCGCTGCTTCCGCGACGAGGACCAGCGGGCCGATCGCCAGCCCGAGTTCACCCAGGTCGACATCGAGATGTCCTTCGTCGGCGTCGACGATGTGCTGGAGGTGCTCGAGGAGGTCACGGCGCGGGGCTGTGTCGAGGCCGCCGGTGTGGAGCTGCCGCGGCCCTTCCCGCGCCTCGCCTACGCCGAGGCCATGGCGCGCTACGGCAGCGACCGGCCCGACACGCGCATCCGGCTGGAGCTGGTCGACCTGACCGATACCTTCCGGGAGAGCGGGTTCCGGGCGTTTCGCGCCGCCGTCGAAGCCGGCGGGATCGTGAAGTGCCTGCCGATCGACGACGCCGAGGAGCTGACTCGAGGCGCCATCGATCGGCTGGAGAGCTTCGTGAAGAAGGAGCTGGGCGCTCGGGGTCTCGGCTGGATCCGCGTGGGTGGGGACGGCACCTGGCAGAGCCCGATCGCGAAGTTCCTGTCGGAAGCCGAGCGCGCCGCCATCGCCGAGCGCACCGGCGCCCGGCCCGGCAGCCTGCTCTTCTTCCAGGCCGACGATCCGATTCGCGTGAACGCCGTCCTCTCCCGGCTGCGCTGTGACCTCGGGCGGCTCCTGGCGCGCGTCGACCCGCGGCCCTGGGACGTGCTGTTCGTGGTCGACTTTCCGCTCTTCGAGCGCACCGACGAGGGCGGGCTCACCTACGCCCACCAGCCCTTCGTGGCCCCGCTGGAGGTGGACATTCCCCTGCTCGAGACGGCGCCCGAGCGTGCCCGCGGCACCCACTACGACGTGGTCCTGAACGGCTTCGAGCTGGGCTCGGGCAGCCTGCGGAATCACCGCAGCGGCGTGCAGCGCCGCATCTTCGAGATCCTCGGCTACCCCAAGGAGGAGAGCGAGCAGAGCTTCGGTTTCCTGCTGAATGCCCTGGACACCGGGGCGCCTCCCCACGGCGGCTTCGCCTTCGGCCACGACCGCTGGGCAATGGTGCTGGCCGGCGCCTCGAGCCTTCGCGACGTGATCGCGTTTCCCAAGACCCAGCGTGGTCAGGACATCTTCATGGAGGCGCCGACCCCGGTCCCCGCGGACCAGCTGCTCGAGCTGGGCCTGAAGACCGTTGGGCGCAGCGGCGAGAAGCCCGGGTCAAGCGAGGCGCGGAAGGGCCCGGCGGAGCTGGCGGCCCCCGGTCGGGAGGCGACGTGAAGCGCGCCCGGCGGGCGCTCGCCCGGCTGGTCGGGGCCGCCTGCTTGCTCGCGGCCGTGCCTGCGGCGCGCGCCGATCGCATTCACGTCGTCCGGCCCGGCGAGTCACTGTGGCAGATCGCCGCGGCGGTCACGGGCGACGCCACCCTCTGGCCGCTCCTGTACCGGGCGAACCGGGATCAGATCAAGGACCCTTCGCTCGTCTACCCGGGCCAGAGGCTCACGATTCCGGAGTTCGAGGCGCCCCCCGCGGTCGCAGCCGAGCCCGCGCCGAAGTCTCCGGACGCCCGCTGAGCGGCCCGACGGGGGTCTGCGACCGCCGCCGGCCCCGACCGCTTCGCTCGCCCTGGCGCCCGATCCCCGTCGATTTCGCCGCCTTGCTGGCGCTCGGGCCGCGGATCCCGTATATCGAATTCCGCGATGCCGAGTGACAACGACGTTCGAGTTCCCTCCGACGGAAAGAAGATCACACAGGACGCGCAGGGGAATCTGGTTGTTCCCGATCGGCCCATCATTCCCTTCATCGAGGGCGACGGGACCGGCCCGGACATCTGGGCAGCCGCCGTGCGTGTCTTCGACGCCGCGGTCGAGAAGGCCTATGCCGGACGCCGCAGAATCGCCTGGACCGAGGTGCTCGCCGGCCAGAAGGCCTACGACAGGACGGGCGAGTGGCTCCCGGATGCGACCCTCGAGGGGTTCCGCACCTATCTGGTCGGAATCAAGGGGCCCCTGACCACGCCGATCGGCGGCGGCATCCGCAGTCTCAACGTGGCGCTGCGCCAGATCCTCGATCTGTACGTGTGCCTGCGCCCCGTGCGCTGGTACCCCGGCGTCCCGAGTCCCGTGAAGAACCCGCAGTACGTCGACATGGTGATCTTCCGCGAGAATTCGGAGGACATCTACGCCGGCATCGAGTGGGAGGCCGAGACGCCGGAGGCGCGCAAGCTCATCCGCTTTCTCCAGGACGAGATGGGCGTGGAGAAGATCCGCTTCCCGGAGACGTCGGGGATCGGAATCAAGCCCGTGTCGCGTGAGGGGACGGAGCGCCTGGTTCGCGCCGCGATCGACCACGCCATCGAGCACGGCCGCAAGAGCGTGACGCTCGTCCACAAGGGCAACATCATGAAGTTCACCGAGGGCGCCTTCCGCGACTGGGGCTACGAGCTGACCCGCCGCGAGTACAAGGGCAAGGCCATCGGATGGGACGACTGCGGCGGGAACCCGCCCCGGGGCCAGGTGCTCGTCAAAGACGCCATCGCCGACATCACGCTGCAGCAGGTGCTCACGCGGCCGCGCGAGTTCGACGTCATCGCCACCCTGAACCTCAACGGCGACTATCTCTCGGACGCGCTCGCGGCACAGGTCGGTGGAATCGGCATCGCGCCGGGCGCCAACATCAACTACCAGACCGGGCACGGGATCTTCGAGGCCACTCACGGCACCGCTCCCAAGTACGCGGGTCAGGACAAGGTGAATCCGAGCTCGCTGATCCTCTCCGGCGTCATGATGCTGAATCACCTGCGTTGGAACGAGGCGGCGGAGCGGATCGAGAAGGGCATCTCCGCGGCCATCGCGGAGAAGACCGTGACCTACGACTTCCACCGGCTGATGGACGGGGCAACGCTGCTCAAGTGCTCCGAATTCGCCGATGCCATCATCGAGAACATGGACGTAAACTAGAGAGAGAGGAGTCCCCCATGGCACGCAACAAGATCGCTCTGATTGGTGGCGGGAACATCGGTGGCGTTCTCGCCGAGCTGATCGCCTACCGCGAACTCGGCGACGTCGTGATCTTCGACGTCGTCGAAGGGCTGCCCCAGGGCAAGGCGCTCGACACGGCCGAGGGCGCGCCGCTCGCCAGCGCGGACGCGAAGATCGTGGGCACGAACGACTACGCGGACATCGCCGGCGCGAACCTGGTGATCATCACGGCCGGGCTCGCGCGCAAGCCGGGGATGTCCCGCGACGATCTGCTGAATACCAACCTCGGGATCATGAAGCAGGTCGCCGCGGGTGTGCGCAATCACGCTCCGGACGCGTACGTCATCGTGATTTCCAACCCGCTCGACGCCATGGTCTACACCTTCAAGGAGGTGTCGGGATTCCCGAAGAACCGCGTCGTCGGGATGGCGGGCGTGCTGGACTCCGCGCGCTTCCGCGCCTTCGTGGCCTGGGAGCTGGGCGTGTCCGTGCAGGACGTGACGGCGCTGGTGCTGGGCGGTCACGGCGACACCATGGTGCCGCTGGTTCGCTACTGCACGGTGGCGGGTGTTCCCGTGACGCAGCTCCTGTCCCAGGAGAAGGTCGACGCCATCGTGAAGCGCACCAAGGGCGCCGGCGGCGAGGTCGTGGGACTTCTCAAGACCGGCTCGGCCTTCGTGTCGCCCGCGTTCTCCGCCATCGAGATGGCGGAGTCCATCCTGCTGGACAAGAAACGCGTGCTCGCGTGCGCCTGTCTCCTCGAAGGCGAGTACGGGATCGACGGCTTCTACGTCGGCGTGCCCTGCGTGCTCGGCGCGGGCGGCGTGGAGAAGGTGATCGAGGTCGAGATGAACGCGGAGGAGCGGAAGATGTTCGACGCATCCGTTCAGCACGTGCGCACGCTCGTCGAACAAATCCAGCTGTGAACGTCCACGAGTATCAGGCGAAGGACCTGCTCCGCGAATTCGGCGTCGCGGTGCCTCCCGGGCGCCTGGCGACGACCCCCGCCGAGGCCGAGGCGGTGGCGCGTGACCTGGACGCCGAAACGGTGGTGGTCAAGGCGCAGGTCCACGCGGGCGGCCGGGGCAAGGCCGGCGGGATCAAGCTCGCCGGGTCGGCGGACGAGGCCAAGCGTCGCGCCAGCGAGATCCTGGGCATGACCCTGCGCTCGGCCCAGACGGGTCCCGAGGGCAAGGCCGTGCGCAAGGTCTACGTCGAGACCGGATCGGCCATCGCGCAGGAGCTGTACCTGGGGATCGTTCTCGACCGGGCAGAGGAGAAGATCGCGGTGATCGCCTCCACGGAGGGCGGTGTCGAGATCGAAAAAGTCGCCGCTCGCTCGCCGGAGCGGATCCTCACCGTCACGATCGACCCCAACGTGGGGCTGCAGCCGTACCAGGTGCGCCAGGTGGGCTTCTCGCTCGGTCTCGACATCGACCGGGTGCGGCAGCTCCAGGCCTTCCTCGGCGGTCTCTACCGCCTGTTCATCGAGAAGGACGCCTCGCTGGCGGAGATCAATCCCCTGGTGTTGACGGAAGGCGGCGAGCTCATCGCCCTCGACGCGAAGCTCAACTTCGATGACAACGCCCTGTACCGCCACCCCGAGATCGCAGCGCTGCGGGACCCCGAGGAGGAGGATCCCCGGGAGCGAGAGGCCCGCGAGATCGACCTCTCCTACGTCGGACTCGACGGGGACATCGGCTGCATGGTGAACGGCGCGGGCCTCGCCATGGCGACCCTGGACATGATCCAGCACTGCGGAGGCCGGCCCGCCAACTTCCTGGACGCCGGCGGGACGGCCGACAAGGAGAAGGTGAAGGAGGCCTTCAAGCTGATCCTGCGGGACCCCAACGTGAAGGCCATCCTCGTGAACATCTTCGGTGGGATCGTGCGCTGCGACCTGATCGCCGAGGGCGTGGCGGCGGCCGCCGGAGAGCTCGGACTCGAGGTGCCGCTGGTGGTGCGGCTCCAGGGGACGAAGGCCGAGCAGGGGCGCCGGATCCTGGCCGACTCGGGCCTCGACATCACGCCCGCCGAGACGCTGCGCGACGCCGGAGAGAAGGCAGTGGCCGCCGCGCGCGGGGCCGGGGGGTAGGCGTGGCGATCCTGTGCGACCGGAACACCCGGTTGCTGGTGCAGGGGCTCGGCCGGATGGGCCAGTTCCACGCCCGGCTCTCCATCGAGTACGGCACCCAGGTCGTGGGCGGCGTCGTCCCCGGCAAGGGCGGACAGACGATCGAAGGGCTCCCGGTCTTCGACTCCGTGCGCCAGGCCGTGAAGCAGACCGGAGCGAACGCCTCGGTCATCTTCGTGCCGCCGCCGGGAGCCGCGGACGCCATTCTCGAGGCCGCCGATGCCGGGCTCGACCTGAGCGTCTGCATCACCGAGGGAATCCCCGCGCTGGACATGCTGCGGGCGAAGAACGCCCTGCGCGGATGCTCCACCCGGCTGGTGGGCCCCAACTGCCCCGGCGTGGTGACGCCCGAGCAGTGCCGGATCGGCATCATGCCCGCGACGATCACGCGGCCGGGTCCGGTCGGCGTGGTGTCGCGGTCGGGGACGCTGACCTACGAGGCCGTCGACCAGCTCACCCGTCTCGGGATCGGGCAGTCTACGTGCATCGGGATCGGCGGCGATTCCGTGGTCGGGACGACCTTCGTCGACGTGCTCTCGCTGTTCGAGGCGGATCCGGAGACGAAGGCCGTGGTCCTGATCGGCGAGATCGGGGGCACGGCGGAGGAGACGGCGGCGGCGTTCATCCAGGCGCACATGAAGACGCCCGTGGTGGCTTTCATCGCCGGACAAAACGCTCCGCCGGGCAAACGCATGGGACACGCCGGTGCGATCATCGCCGGGGGGCAGGGCCGCGCGAGCGACAAGATCGAAGCCCTGGAGGCCGCGGGCGTGGCGGTGGCCGGCTCGCCCGCCGAGATCGGCGAGACGCTGGCGAAGCAGGTCCCCGGCCTCGCCTCCTGAGCGGCGGCTATTCCTCGACGGTCCAGGTTTCGCCGGCGTGGAGGAGGGTGGCCACGTCGCCCGGTCCGCGGCTCTCGATGCTCTCGCGTTCCTGGAGCTCGACGAGGCCCTCGTAGGTCGGGGTCTCCACGGCGCGGAAGACCCCGACGGGCAGCGGAAAGTCGGGGCGGTTCAGGCTGGCCAGTGCGAAGGCGTAGGCGGGGCTCAGGTGGCGCTCGTGGTGGACCGCGACGCCACTCGCGGCCGGATCTTCATCGTCGCCGAGCTCCACGATCGACGGGATGCCCGCCTCGATACGGATGCCCTTGCGCCTTCCCTTGCCACCGTAGACGAGGGGCTCGCCGTCCCGCAGCACCAGGGAAGCCTCCAGGCGCTGCTTGCGGTCCTCCACCTCGATCCACTCGTCGTCGTTGTAGACCGGGCAGTTCTGGAGGATTTCGACGAAGGCGGTTCCCGGGTGCTCATAGGCCCGGCGCAGGATCTCCTGGAGGTGCGGCGTGTCCACATCGACGGTGCGGGCCACGAAGGTGGCTCGGCATCCCAGGGCGAAGGCGACCGGATCGACCGGGTGGTCAATCGCGCCGTAGGGCGACGACTTGGTCCGCATGCCGATGCGGGAGGTGGGCGAGTACTGTCCCTTGGTCAGGCCGTAGACGCGGTTGTTGAAGAGCAGGATCTGGAGGTCGATGTTGCGGCGAATCGCGTGCAGCAGGTGGTTCCCGCCGATGGACAGCCCGTCCCCGTCGCCCGTGACCACCCACACCGACAGCTCGGGACGGCTCACCTTGATCCCCGTCGCGAAGGCCGGCGCCCGCCCGTGGATGGTGTGGAAGCCGTAGGTGTTCAGGTAGTACGGAAATCGGCTCGAGCAGCCGATGCCCGACACGAACACGAAGTTCTCGCGGGGCAGACCGAATTCCGGCAGGACCCGCTGCACGTTGGCCAGCACCGAGTAGTCGCCGCACCCGGGACACCAGCGGACGTCCTGGTCGGAGATGAAGTCCTTGCTCGTGAGCTTCACGGCGGCTTCGGCCATCGTCATCCCTCGGAGCGCAGCGTGCGCTCGATGCTCTCCCGCAGCTCGGCGACCTTGAACGGCTGGCCCTCGATCTTGGAGAGCGACGTGGCCGGGACCAGGTAGTCGGCGCGTAGAAGTCGGCAGAGCTGACCCTGGTTGAGCTCGGGCACGAGGATCCGCTCGAAGCGGCCGAGGACCTCGCCGAGGTTGGGCGGAAAGGGGTTCAGGTGACGGAGGTGGATGCTCGATACGGCGAGGCCGTCGACGCGCGCCGCCTCGA